>CALRVN010000237.1:0-6310 GCA_943371625.1 Hyphomicrobium sp. CS1GBMeth3 | reverse complement strand
CGATGTTCGGCAGCGTGATGGAGCTGCTTCCGCCCGTGCTCCTCCTGAAGCCGACCGCGGACGGCGGTTGGCTCGAAGCAATCCTGCGCCGCATGGTCAGCGAGTCCGCGCGCGAGCGTCCTGGCCAAGAAGTCGCGCTTTCACGATTGACGGAGGTGCTCTTTGTCGAGGTGCTGCGAAGCTGGATCGCGTCGCTCAGTCCCGGACAGGGCGGCTGGCTCGGCGCCATATCCGACCCGCATATCGGACCGGCGCTGAAGCTGATTCACGAAAACCCGGAGCGGTCCTGGACCTTGAGCGATCTTGGCCAGCGCGTGGGGCTAGGCCGCTCGGTGTTTTCGGCGCGCTTCACCAAGCTCGTGGGTCAGTCGATGCATCGTTATGTGGTCGAACGCCGAATGGCGGAAGCGGCGTTCCTGCTGGAAACCAGCGATGAGCCTATCGCACGGATTGCAAGCCGGGTTGGGTATGAGACGTCGGCGGCGTTTTCGAAGCTGTTCCTTCGATCTCACGGCTTATCACCTGGCCGGTACCGCGCAGCACGACGCTTTGACAGCGGCGGGAAAAAGCAAGGGGATGTTCAGGAAGCAGACGTGGCCGTTTGACCTTCGCCGCTGAAGGTCGTGGCGCGCGTTTAGAGTTGCGTGAAGGTCCAGACCCAGATGGGGCCGTCGTCGGGATGTTCGACTGAGCCCGTGTGTGTGAAGCCGCTGTTGCGCAGGACCTGACACGACGGCCCTTCCTCCGGCAAGGTGTGCGCGGTGATGATGACGTCGGGCTTTGCATCGCGAGCGATACGCACGAGTGCTTGCGCGGCCTGCTGCGCGTAGCCCTTCTTCTCGTGCTCGGGGAACGTGAAGTAGGCGATCTCCACGACGTTGTCTGCCGGCGGCCCCACGAAGGCGCAGGTTCCGACATTGATGCCGGCGTCGAATGTCATGTAGCCGAGCCATGGCGCAAAGTTGCCGCGCGCCGCGTAGTTGGCGAGCGTTGCTGCGATGACCGGCGCGGTGTGCGGGCTCAGCTCGATCGCGGTGTCGACGCGCCCGTCGGGCTCGATGGCGACGAGCGTAATGCCCATGAAGTTTCGCTCTCAACTTTTTTATGCGGGCTGTATCGGTCCGCGCCCCGCCGAGCTTTTATTAGCGACGACTGTTACCCTTAACAAAAAATGAACGAAACCCAATTGCGGGCCTCGATCTAGGTTGGTCCGATCTGGGGATTTCTATATTTTTTTGGGAGGTATTATTCATGGTTAAGCTCACGAGCGCCATCGTTGCCGATCTCAAGGACCTGCTGTTTCACAACGCCATATCGGCTGTCGACCCGCATGGGGTGCGGAACGTCAGCGGTGTCGGCAACAACAGCGCCAATCCGCTTTTCGGGGCGGCCGACCAGCCCTTCATCCGCAACGTAAAACCGAATTTTACAGACGGAAAAACCCCGGTGCCTCTCGTGGATCTACGCGAGGCGAGCAATGTCATTGCCGATCAGAATGGCCCTCAGCCCAATCACTTCGGCACGAATAGCTTTATGACGAGCTTCGGCCAGTTTTTCGACCATGGCCTCGATTTCATTCAGCGCAACAGCGTCGGCGAGAAGGTCTTCATTCCGGTTCATCAGGGCGATCAGCTTTACAATCTGCTGCCGGCCCTTACCCCAGATCAGACCGACCCCAACAGCCCGAACTACGTTCCCTTTAGCCAACCGGGCGATCACTATCTTTCTCTAACGCGGGGCGCCGCAGTGCCGGGCACAGGCACAGACGCCGGCAACCCGCGCGAGAACACCAACAAGACCTCGCCGTTCATCGATCAGAACCAGACATATGGATCGCACTCCGCCATCACGGACGCCCTTCGCGTCCACAATAAGAATGGCACGCTGAGCGCGTACCTGCTCGACGGCAAGGACGGCAATCTGCCGACTTTGGCGGACCTCGCGAAGAACCTCAAAGTGGGCGGTCCGTCCAATTCCTATTTCGTCGACATCACGTTGACCAATCCCGCCGATCCGAACAATCTGCAGGGCTTCAACGTCGCGCAGGTGTTTGGCAACTTCGACAACAGCGGGCAGCCGCTGCTGCTCGATTTCAACCCCGCGACCCCTGGCGGTATTGGCGCCCACTACGTTGCGGGCGACGGGCGCGTGAACGAGAATATCGCGCTGACGCCGGTCCACACGGTGTTCCACCGCGAGCACAATTATCAGGTGAGCCAGATCAAGGCGTATCTGAAGAGTCACCCCAAGGTGAAGATGACGGAAGAGCAGATCTTCCAGGCCGCAAAGGCCATCGTCGAGGCCGAGTACCAAGTGGTGGTCTTCGACGAGTTCGCGCAGCTTCTGTCGGACTCGATTCCCGGCCCAGGCCTCTTCGCCAATAACGCGAACCACGGCTTCAGCGGCTACAACCCGAACGTTGACGCGAGCATTTCCGCCGAGTTCGCCTCGGCTGCGTACCGCCTCGGCCATTCTATGATCAACGATACGGTGACGATCGACACCAATGGCCTTGAACCCGGCGGCAAGCAGGAGCTGAGCTTGGCTCAGGCGTTCCTGTTTCCGACCATGTTCAAGCAGGTCGGCGCCGACGCACTGATCAACGGGCAGACGCAGGTTGATCATCAGGCGATCGACACTCAAATCGTCGACGCCGTGCGTAATCAGCTGCTCGGTCAGCCGCTCGACCTCGCCGTATTCAACATGGCTCGCGGCGAGGACACCGGCCTGCCGACACTCAATGAGACGCGCCGTCAGCTCTATGAGAACGGCTCGTTGATCGAGGGGCACGGATCCGATTTCACGCAGACGGCGAAGGGCAATCCGTTGCTGAAGCCGTACGCGTCGTGGGCGGAGTTCGGCCAGAATATATCCGATGACGGCGGCGCATCGCTCGCCAGGTTCATGCAGGTGTTCGCGCCGGGGCTCGATCCGAACGATCCGAATGACCTCGCTAAGAACGACGGCCTAGAGAATATACCGCTCTGGCTGGGTGGCCTTGCCGAGCGCGATCTCACCGGTCTCGGCCAGCTCGGCCCGACGTTCGCGTGGATCTTCCGCGACCAGCTCGATCGCCTGCAGGAAGGCGATCGCTTCTACTACAAACATCGCTTCGGTGCCGACGATCCCGAGACGGCCGGCTCGGATATCATGGACCAGCTCGAGGACTTCAAATTTTCCGACATCATCATGCGGAACTCCGGCCTCAAGCATCTTGGCGCCAACGTCTTCCTCACGTTCGACGAGAACAATCGCTGGGAAGGCACCAAGAAGGGCGACTTCATCGCCTTCACCGACGACGAGTATCGCATCCTGGCCGGCAACGACGGGAACGACATCATCCATGACGGCTCGGGAAGCTCGACACTCTACGGCGACAAAGGAAAAGACCTCTTGTTCGGGCACGACGGCAACGACGCGCTCAGAGGCGGCGCGGATGATGACTACCTAGATGGCGGCAATGGTGCCGATGAGCTCAGAGGTGAAGCCGGTAACGACATCCTATGGGGTGGCGAGGACGGCGACCTGATCTCAGGCGGCGCCGGCAAAGACCGGATCTATGGAGGTGGAGACACCGACGAGCTGTTCGGCAACGACGGCGACGACCACATGGAAGGCGGCGGCGACAGCGACCTCGTCAAAGGCGGCGGCGGCAACGACTGGGTCTCCGGCGGCGAAGCCCGCGACTTCGTCTATGGCGGTGATGGCAACGACCGGGTCTACGGCGACGACGGCGACGATCTCGTTCACGGCAACGACGGCGACGACAAGGTCTACGGCGGCGACGGAGACGATGGACGTGGCGGAGCCGACGCGAACCTTTACGGAGTCTATGGCGACGCCGGCAAAGATTTCGTCTCCGGCGGAAAGGGCAACGACTACGTCTACGGCGGTGCCGGGCACGACCGGGTGAACGGCGACGAGGACGACGATCATGTCTTCGGCGGCACCGGCAGGGACATCGTCGATGGTGGCTCGGGCAATGACTACGTCTATGGCGAGGCCGAGAACGACCACGTCTACGGCGGAACGGGCAACGACCACGTTTACGGCGGCCAGGGCAACGATCGCGTCTATGGCGGAGACGGAGATGACGAACTCGACGGCGGCGTAGGGAACGATAAGCTCTTCGGAGGCACCGGTGCCGATGTGTTCGTCTTCGCCAAAGGCGGCGGTCGCGACATCATTGCGGACTTCAGTTTCGGAGTTGATCACGTCCGGCTCGAGGGCGGTCTCACGGAGCTGGACATCGCCGCGGTCAAGTACGCCGGAGCGATCGCGACCATCACTTTCGACACGCACGATGTACTGACGGTGGCCGGGGTGGATAAGTTCGACGACCTGCACGCGATATTCGCGTAGCAGCCCTAGATGGATCGACGCACCTCGATCGGCATGTGCCGGTCGAGGTGCGAACGAGGCCGCAGCGACGCCCGCGCCATCACTGTCCGTGAAGGTGCTCAGCCCTTCTTGAGGATGAGGGTGAGGCCGCGCAGCGAGCTGTTGAAGAATTGGATCTCGACGACCTGGCGATCGTTGAGGATGATGACGTCCATGTTGGCGGTGAGGTCGCCGCTGCGCACGACGATGCGGAAGCCGCGCTGCGTGACTTCGCCGGTCATCTCGCCGCCGAAGTTATAGACCAGCTCGTTCCAGGTGCCGGTCAACTTGCCGTCCTTGGCGGTGACCTCGCTCTTGACCTCGACCTTGCCGCCGGCGGAGGCGCAGCGGATGTTCTGCTTGAGCTGGTTGCCGCCGCCTTCGACGAAGTAGGTGGCGCGGCACTTTACGGTTTCGACCTTGCCTCCGGTCATGCCGATGCGGCCGTCGCCGATCCAGCGGCCGGCTAGCTCCTTGAACGGCGCAGCCTTCTGGACCGGGCCCGGACGCGGGGTGTTGTTCGCCGGCTCGCCGGCGTCGGGCGCGGCAGTGTCGCCTGCCTCGACGGCAGGATCGTCAGTGGCGTCCGGAGTCGTGGCGGGATCCTGGGCCAGGGCTGCACCACACCAGAGCAGCGTAGCGGCGAGGGCGAGAAAAGCTGACTTCATGTTCGTCCGTGCGGTTGCTGTGCCCGATGCATCCCGGCGTGAGCACGAGCGGAATGTCGTTGCGAAAGCAAACGTTTCCTAGTGCGGCAGGGACACAGGGAATCCGCTTAGCATACCGTAGGCGGCAAATCTTGACCCCGATCACCTACAAAGTGAACAGGGGCTGTCTGCCGGCGGAGGCACTGCTTAGGCCGCTTTATCCGGAAGCCTCAGTGGACACCGGCTGCCGCTTCCATGGCCTGTGGGCCGCGTGCCGGCGGACCGATCCGGTCCAGCTCTTCGTACTCGGCTTCGGTGAAGACCCGTGAGCGGGTGAGGAAGCGCAGTCCCTCGGGCGACTCGATCGAGAAGCCGGAGCCGCGTCCCGGCACCGCGTCGATGATGAGGTGCGTGTGCTGCCAGTATTCGAACTGCGGGCCGGAGATGTAGACGGGGGTGCCGGCGATGGCGCCGAGGTAGACGTCGCGCTCGCCGATCTTGAACTCGCCGCGCGGGTAGCACATGGGCGCGCTGCCGTCGCAGCAGCCGCCCGACTGATGGAAGAGCAGGGGCCCGTGCGTTGCCACCAGCTTTTCGATCAGCGCGGTTGCCGCCGGCGTGATCGTCACTCGCTCGACCATGGTCATCTCTCCCAGCCTTCGAGGCGTTATGTGGGGATGGCTTTTTCGGATGGTACCACGATGGCGAATATATCCGACAAGGCGGTCAGGGCACCGTTGTGCAGAACGTCGGCGGGAAGCGTGCCGCCTAGCGGGTTGGGAAGCGATCGCGTGGCGGTGGCGCTACCGACGACGGTCGGCCTGTATCCGTGGTTGAACGCGGCGCGGGCGGTGGAGTTCACACAGACATGGGTCATGAAGCCGGCGAGCACCAGGTCGGTGACGCCCAGCTTCTTAGCTCAGCGTCGAGGCTGGTCTGCTCGAACGAGCTGGGGAAGGCTTTGGTGATGACGGTCTCGCCGGGTTTGGGAGCGACGACGTCCGCGATAGCGCCGATGTCGGCGCGCACGTCATAGGGTGAGCCGGGGCCGGCATCGTGCTGGATGTGGATCACCGGCGTGCCGGCGTCGCGAGCGCGCTGCAGGAGCTTGGCGCATTGCTCGAGCGCGGGCTCGACGCCTTCCAGCTGCATGATGCCGTGGCGGTACGTGTTCTGGCAGTCGATCAGCACCAGGGCAGATTTCGACAGCGGCGCCGGCGCGTCGGGCAGCGACAGCAGCGAGCGCAACGTCGGGCGTGCTTCGGTCATAGCGGCTCCATCTG
>CALRVN010000236.1:0-6364 GCA_943371625.1 Hyphomicrobium sp. CS1GBMeth3 | reverse complement strand
GGTCTTGGCGCATCAGTTTGCGCGTCCGGTCCCAGGCGCCGGCTTCCAGATTGCTCGCTGCTTCCTCGTTCTGCTTTTCCAGCTCCGACAGCGACCCGACCGACGCAGTAGGCGCAGGCGCTGCACCCGACGCATACGTATCGCGCGACTTCTTCAGGTACTGGACGTTGTCCTCCAGCACCTTCCGCGCCCCCGCGATGTCGCCCTTGTCGCGCAGCTCAACCGCCTTCTCGCTCTGCTCCGTTGCGATCTGCCGCGTCACCTGGCTCATCACCGGCTTGTTGAGGCTCTCGTCGATCTCCTTGGCGTTGCTGGAGAAGCGCACCGTTGGCTTCGCCTCGACCTTGCTCGGCTGGCCGCTATCGATATCGGTATACGTGACGCGTATGTCCGCGACGTCCGCCGCGCCCTCGCCATGTGCGTCCGCTGCATCCAGCTCGACGACGACATAGCGCTCGTTTTCTGCCTGCAGCTGGTTGAGCTTCAGCGTGACCTTGTCGCCGGCGATCTCGCCGTCGCGACCTAAAATGCGCTTCGGCGTGAAGCCGGTCTTGCACTCGATGATGATGGTGATGTCGCGCGCCGATACCGAGAGCGCGTCACCGAACTCGCGATCGAAGATCTCGGCGAGGTCGCTCGGTCGTTCCACGAACACGTGGTTGCCGTCGGAAGCCGCGGCGAGCCGCTGCATCAGGTCTTCGGTGTAGTCGAGCCCGAGGCCGATGGTCGAAACGGTGACCCCCTTCGACGCCAGCTTGCGTCCCAGCTCGGCCAGCTCCGCCGGGGTCGATGGGCCGACGTTGGCGAGGCCGTCCGACAGCAGCACGACTCGGCTGACGTTGTTTTCCGAAACGTACTCCTCCACCTGCCGGCCGCCTTCCTTCACGCCGGCGTAGAGCGCCGTCGTACCGTCGGCCTTCAGTGCGTCGATGGCCTCGATCAGCTTTTCGCGCGAATTTCTCAGCGGCGCCGACGGGCTCAGGATTTCGACGCCGTGATTGTAGGCGATGAGTGCCACGCGATCATCGGACGACAGCCGTTTGAGCGCGACCCGCGCGCCTTCCTTGGCGGCGGCGATGCGATCGCCGTCCATCGATCCCGACCGGTCGATCACGATCGCCGCGTTGATCGGCGTTCGCCGCTCGCGCTTCGCTGCTGCAAGGCTTTTGAGGCTGAGCCGCAGGTAGACCGACCCCGGCTTGCTGGATAAAAGCACCTGCTGCCCGAGGTCCGCCTCGAGTTTCAGCTCCGCAGCCGCGCTGGGCTGCGTGATCATCGCACCTGCGGCAATGGCAATAGAGAGCGCCGCGCATCGCATCATCGACATCGCAAAATCTCCTCACCTTATGAAATGCGCGAGCAACCTACTGATGCCGCGCGGCGGAAGCGGGCTTGGGCGATGGCGAAACGGCGTCGCGGCAATGGCTTTAAAATGGGGACTGAACTGCGTGTCCGGCCGGCAACGCCCAGGGCGATGGGCGCGATGGGCATCGTTTGGCGCCGCCTAACAGTCCGTTCGCGCTTTGGGCGATTGCCTGGCGCTGAACCGGACGCCAGCTCGACTCTATGCGGAACACGGAGGTCCGAAATGACATTCAAATCTCTCTGCGCGGCAGCGGTCCTCGCCGGTTGTCTGCTGTCGATTGGAAACCCAGCCCTCGCCCGGGGTGGCATCAACTCGGGCGGTATGATGCCGGGAAATATGGGCGCCTCGCGCGGCATGACGTCGAGCGTCACGAACTTTACGTCGGGCGCCTTGCCGCGGCTGCCCTCGTCCGGGGCGTTGCCGCAATTGCCGACATCCGGCGCCCTGCCGTCGTCGCCGACGTTGCCCATCGTCGGTCCTAGCCTTGGGACGACAACGTCGTCGACGACCCTTATTCAGCCTCCTTCAGCGCTGCCGCGAGCGTCGACGAACGCGCCGTATCAGGCGCCCTGCGGTAACTACCCCCTGCCGCAGTGCTAAAAGAAAAGGGCGGCCCAATCATTGGGCCGCCCCATCCAATCTCAGCGCAGCTACTTAGTTCAGCGTGCGCCCGTCATCCCGGGCTGCGACGCGGGGCTCAACCCGCGGTGCCTGGTTGAAGCCGACCACCAGCTTGCGCCAGGAAGCTTCATCAGCCCGGGTATTCGCCTTGAACGCCTCAAGCAGCGCACGCGAAATTTCGTATAGCGCCTGCTGGTCGTTCGAGAGACGGCCGGCGCCCGCGTCCGCCTCCAGGCTTTCCACGACTTCGCGCAGCAGCGACTCATAGGGTCCGTTCGGCAGCAGCATCAGCACCGGCCAGTGCTGGTCCAGTTCCTGGTAGGAATCGTCCAGCATCTGCCGGTCCCAGCTCGCGTGCGGCTGCAGCGTGTTCTTGATCAGCGAATAGGCTTCGTCGAACGACAGCCGTGCATCGTCGTCCCGCTTGCGAAGGATCGTATCAAGCGGGCCATTCGACCGGCGCGCCCTGATGAAAGCTTCGTTGGCGGCGACGGCGGCCATGTGGGCATTGCCCGACACCCGCTCCCACGACTCGGTCTTGAGATTGAGCGCCGCGAGCAGCTGCGCAACGAAGCCGTTGCGGATCTGGGTCGTCGTGTCCTCTTCTGCCGGGCCCGTATGGCCTATCGCCAGTGTCGGCCGGTTCTCCGACTTGAGCGGCTGCGGGTCGGCGCCGGCCCGAGCGGCGGCGATGCGTGGCGCGCCGTAGTCGGTCACCAGCGTTCGCGCGCGGATGCGCGCCAGCGTCTTATAGAGATCGCGGTGGATCCAGAACTCGTCCGCGCCCTTGCCGCGGCGCTGCACCCGTCCAAGCGTCGCGCCGGCGTTGAGCGTCGAGCGCACCGTGCGGCGATGCTCGTCGATCACCTCGGCGAGGTTGATCTCGGCTGTGAAGCCACGATCCTCGTCGATCGGGTGCATGTAGTGAAGTACCGTCTCGGCGTTCTCGTTGATGTTCGGCAGCAGCGCGACGCCGACGAGCTTCTCCAACTCGGCGAGATCGACGTTGGACTTGTCCGCCTCGAACGAGCGCTTCGCGATGATCGACAGGAACTCGAACAGCTCTGCGCGCACGAGGTAGCGGTTTTTGACCTCGTCGTATTCGACGGCGCTGATCGTGGCACCGGCGTTGAGCACGCCGAGCACGCGTTGCCCGTTGTGAGCGTCGAGCTGTTCCGGTCGCACCTCTGACATGAAGCCGGACGCATTGGTGATCGGCCGCATGGCGTTGAGCGTCGCACGCGCATTGTCGAAGGTATCGGGCAGCAGCGCGTTCTCGATGATGGCTTCGAGCTGCTGCGAGTTGCGGCCCTTGGACGACGGCACGTCCGCTAGCGGCGAGCGCACCGCGTTGGCGCCGAACAGGCCAGTCATGAAGATCAGCGAGTCGATGCCGATGGCGATCGCCAGAGCGAGATAGGCCAGCCGGTTTCCGTCCTGGAAGGCGTTCCACGACACGACGAAGCGATGCGCCTTGTCATCGCGGTTCATCTCCGCAAACGCGATCGTCTGCCGCAGCTGGTCTGTCTGCTGGCTCGGAAGCTGGCTATCCGCCAGGCACTTCACCGCGAACCCGAACAGGGCGTCGGTCGAAAGGTGCGCCGCCAGCTTATCGCCGCCGACGCAGTTGGCGTTGAACGCCTTCGTGCCGGCCTGCAGCGTAAACAGCGTCGATGCCGCCTCGCTGGCCTGCTTAGGATCGCAGTCGATCCCCGAGACCTTCGGCTTCGTCACGTCGGCGGCAAACATCGCACTATAGAGCTGAGAGCAGCGTTGCTGCACCTCGCCGAGCCGGTCCGCGCTCGGATGCTGGCGGAACTCCGCCCGCGCCGTTTCGAACGCCGGCAGTACACGGCCCGGATCGACCCGCTGCTCCGCGTCCTGCCCGGCAATGTTCTCCTGTGCCATGCGGATGCGCTCGCCGGCCGTCGCCTCTTCGCCTTTATACTTTGCGAGTTCGCCGTCTATCGACGCCAGCTCGCGCTTGATTTGCGAGATGCGCGTCTCTGCCGTGTCGAGCCGCTTCTTGGCGTCCTTGACGCGGTCGTCCTGAATTTTGAATGCTGCCTGCAGCTTGCCTAGGTCGCCCATGATCTGGCGATAGACCGGCCCGCGGCCTTCCTTCAGCGTGCCTTCGACGCCCTTGCTCTCGGCCATCGCCTCCACGCGTTTCGCGTCGATGGCCTTGGCCCGGGTGTCGAGCTCCATCTTGGTTGACGCATAGTCCGCCGACAGCGTCGCGCGGTCGGACTCCAGACGCGCCAGCTCGTCTGTCAGCGACGTCTTCTTCCCGGCAATACCCGCCTGGCCGCTCTGCGCCGTCGTGATGCGTTCCTGCTGCTCTTTGATGCCGCGGTTACGCAGCTCGATCTGGTCGTTGAAATACTTCTCGATCTCGCCCGTCGACCCCTGCGCTGCCGCGGCGAGCCGGTCGAGCTGCCCCTCGTAGGCATGCCAGCCTTCGCTCTGGAACAGCGCCGACGTCTGCGTCGCCTCCTGCTCGGAGATCGTTTTGCCGATGTCGGCGACTAGGGCCGATACCTGGTTGGTCGCGCGCAGCTCAGACACACGCTCGCGCTGCTCTTTCGGGAACACGACGTTGAAGCGGCTGTCGAACGAGAAGAAGACCGAGGTCGACATGCAGGCGAGGAACATCACCCACAGCATCGAGTTCTTGGCCATGATGCGCAACGCTTGCGCATAGGGCTGCACGATGTCGGTGCGGGCGAAAACCGTGATCAGCCCCAGCACGCCGAATAACACGCCGGCCGCAGCTAGCGCCTCGATCCAATAGTCGTCCGTGATGCCGTACTTCCACTGGTAGAACGTGGCCGCGGCAGCGAGCAGGATGACGGCAAGCCCGATGACCACGATGAGCGGCGCCGTAACGCGCGCATAGCCCGCTCGCGGCGTCGTGCTCATGCCGGTGGCGAAGCTCTCGCCGATCAGCCACGCGACGATCAGCATCACACCGTGAATGCCGAAGGTGAACATCAACGACAGCACCGGCTCGCCGGTGAAGTTCGTCATGCCGTCCCAGGTGGTCCAGCCGCCGGCGAGTGACAGCACGATCGCGGCGGTGCCGAGCATCGCCAGCTGCCAGTTCGTGAAGAAGACCTCCTCGATCGCCCGCCAAAGTCGCGGTCCGACCTTGAACAACGCGATCAGAGCGGCGATCACCACGACGCCGAGAAGAATGCTGCGCGCATACGCGGCGGGGTCCGCCACTACGGCATTTAGGGTCTGCTGGAAGTCCATCTGCATTTCCCGCTTAACCGGTCACGACCGGAATCTCCGTCGCCGCATCTGTCCATGCGGCGCAAAGGCAACGCAACGATGCAGGATGTCCACAGCTCCTGTCCGCTTCGGGGCAGGATTGCGGCGATCCCATGCACTCGGTTGATCAGGTCGGAATTACGAGTGGCCGGGACAGTTCCAGCGCGCGCCTACGCAGAATTGGGCAGCGCTTGCGCCGAATGCAAGTGCAACGTTGCTGCACAAGCGGCGGTGCATCTCGATGCAACAGATGCACAGAGCCCTTTAGACGGCTTCGAATAATGCCGCGACGCCCATGCCGCCCGCGACGCCCAGCGTCGCAATGCCCAGCGATTGGCCTTTGCTTTCTCCGCGTGCAAGACGCGTGAACAGTCGCGTCACGAGCACCGAGCTTGCCGCTGCGAACGGATGCCCACGGGCAACCGCGCCGCCGTCCGGGTTGACGATGTCCTCGTCCAGCTCGAGGCTGCGGATCAGCGCGATCGCCTGCGCCGCTGAAGACTCGCTCATCTCGATGATGCCGAGATCGGAAGGCGTGTAACCCCTGGAGCCGGCCTTCAATTTTCGCATCGCCTCGATCGGCGCCGAGGCTTCGTCGTCGGGCGCGGAACCGCGTGTGGCATGCGCAAGCAGCTTCAGCCCGCGCGGCTTGCCGAGCGACGTCCATATGTCTTGCGACACGACGATGGCAACCGCCGCGCCGTCATGCATGTGCGAGGTATTGCCGGGCGTGAGGCTGCCGTCGGGCGCCATGTAGGGAGCGAGTTGCGCCAGATCCTTGAAGTCGGGTGCGATCGAACTCTGGTCGCGCGCCTCTTCCGCATTGGAGCGCAGGGGGCTGATCTCGCCGACGAAGCGCTTCTTCTCGCGCGCCTGTTCGGCTTTGAGATGGGAGCGCAGCGCGTAGGCGTCCTGCTCAGCCCTGCTGATGCCGAGGCGAGCCGCGAGCGCTTCGCTGGATTCCAGATGCGCTGGTCCCTCGCGCTCCTCGCCGGAGCCCGGATCGAAACTCATGAAGCGCGGAAGCTGTTGCAAACTCCGGGGCTTGGCCACACGCCAGGGCGCCATCGAAATGGCCTCCGCACCGCCCGCGACGATGGC
>CALRVN010000235.1:0-6387 GCA_943371625.1 Hyphomicrobium sp. CS1GBMeth3 | reverse complement strand
GGACGACGGCAGCGTGCAATGGGAGGAAACTTTCTTGCCGTGCTGCCGACTGCCGCAGCACTGCCGACGAGCGCCGGAAGGACTTACTGCCCCAGCTGCAGCACGACTGCGCCGCGCACGCTGTGAATCTCGGCGTCGAAGTTGCCGCTGACGCGCGCAGTCTGGCCGTACGACAGCTCCACAGGATAGGCGCCGAACGTATCGCCCGACGTCGTAGTCGCGGAACGGCTCTCGCCGTTATAGTTGGCGTAGCGGTATTCCAACCGGAGCGCGACGTGATCGGCAAGTTTCATCTCGCCACCGGCGCCGAGGAAAAAGCCGTGAAGCCGATCGGGGGCCCGGACGGATACGGTCGTCGCGCCGAAGGTTTCGAGGTCGAAGTAGCTCAGATCGACCTGACCATCGAGCTTGGCCTGCGTATATCCGCCGAGGCCGTACACCATGAGGCTCGGCGAGACGACGTAGCCGAGGCGGCCGCCAAGGCTCCATACGCTCTTCAATTCGACGCTCGAGGAGAGGCTGGCGTAGTTCGATACCGGGAACGGCCCGACGGGGACGATACCGAACAGCTCGGCACCGATGGAGCCGTCCACATCCGTCGCGCCGGATGCGCCCGGCTTGTCTGGGTAGAAGTCATAGTCGACCAAGGCGCCGACGACGAAATTGCCAAAGCGCTTATCGTAGCCGAGCTGAAGCGTTCCGAAGCCTTCCCAATCGTTGGTGCCGACGGCGCTGCTTCCAGCCGCCTCTCCGAGAATTGAAATGATCGGAATGACATAGGTGAAGTCGACGGTGTCGAGGTTCGACGACTGAGCCGCAACTTCCGTATTTGTCTTGGCGGCGCCTCCTCCGACGGAAACGCTAAAGCCGTTCCATCCGCGCACGGCGGAGCTATCGTTTGCAGAAGCCGGATTGGCAATGACGGCGGCCAACAGCACGCTCGCAGCGGCTGAAACTCCAACACGACGCAACATCACTTCCCCCACACACGCAACTTGCGAAATACGCTGGCAAGTTGCGACAGCCGGAGCGGCATTGGTAGTTAACGTTCGGGCATATGCACAACCTTCTGCGCGCTGCTGCAGGACAGGCAGCGGTGCCGCCGACTGCCGACTGCCGCGAGGAGTTGGCGGCTGCGATCAAGTTCTGCAAGCCGGGCGATCTTCTCATCGTCACCAAGCTCGATCGCCTCGCGCGGTCGACGCTGGACACTTTTCATCCTTCGTCACCGTCTTCGATTCCGAGGATGCGGTGTTCGTCCAACCGACCGTTTGGGCTATACTTTGCGCCCCGCACTGTACCCAGGCCCCCAAGCGTGAAACCCGGGCCTTTGGCCGGCTCATGTCCTAGTCCGAAGACCGACTATCATGTCGGTCGTGGGCAACGAAGATTCAACGGCCAGGTGGGCGGAGGCGCTTCCTCATCGCACGCGCTCGGCGGCGCGCTGACGGTGTTCGCGCTGCCGTAGCGGCCATTCGGCAATCATACGCCGAGCGCGGCGGTGGCCATCTCGGCAATGCGCAGGTCAACCTCCGGCGTTTGCCCGTCGGGCATGAACCAGGTGGCGGACAGGCCGGCCCAGGCGAGAATCCAAAGCAGCATGCGCTCGCGCGGTATGCCGGACCGGCGCACGACGATGTCGAGGCGGCTGGCGAAGCGCTCGGGATCGACGGCAATGCCAAGGCTTGGGTCTTCGACGTCTGGATTGCAGAAGATGTTGGCGTAGTCGAATCCGCGCTCGCCGACGAGCCGCTTGGGATCGATTGCGAGCCAGCCACACGGAGCGAAGTCGAGGACATTCTCGTGGTGGATGTCGCCGTGCAAGGCGACGACATCGCGGGGGTCGGACAGCTGCTGCGACGCCTCGTGGGATTTGAGAAGGATGCCGCCGTGGGTGCGCGCCGCCGGCTCCAGCGCCTCAAACCAAACAGACAGCGGCACCAGTTCGGGCAGTGGCCGCGGGCGCGGGACGTGGAGCCTCGCGATGACATCACAGAGGATTTCCGTCGCCTCGTTGTCGCGGCCACCGCGGTGGCATGAGCGCTCGCGCTGAATGCAGCGCAGCGGCGGCGCCGTCCGCTCCAGCACGCGGCACAGCGTGAACGACCAGGGTGCCAGCGCGCGGGCGAGCGGCGGTAGGAGCGTCAAGCTACGAGTCGATATCGGGCAAGTCGCAAAGAGCCGCTCGATCTCAGCGCGCCCGATAGCGCGCACGTCGCGGTTCGACGGGTGGGCGTAGCGGAAATCGTACCAGAGCAGCACGCCTGAGGGCTTCAGCACCCGCATCAGCTCGGCGGCGATCGCTGCACGCAGCTCCTCGTCGAGGACACTGGTCATCAGCATAGACTGCACAACAATGTCGAAGGTGCCGTCCTCGAACGGGAGTTTGTCGGCGCCCGCCTGGCAGATGTGCGCCTGAGGCAGCAGGCGTCCGGCGGCTTCGACGTAGCGGGATACGAGATCGATGCCGTGCAAACGCATGGGATCGGCGCCCCAGCGCAGCCAGTCTAGCAAGCGCAACCCGCGGCCGCAGCCGGCATCGAGGATCGTCAGCGGCGCTAAATCGGTCAGACCGCTGGCACGCAGGGCCCGCAAGGTCTCCTCCTCGCGCCGCTGCAGCATATAGAGCTCGCCCGGAATCGCGGGGGAATACTTGCCAGCCTCATAGGCGACTTCGCGATCGCCATAGACGGCTTCTATGCGGTTGTGCTCCGTCGCAGTCATGCGCGCCCTTCCTTCTGGCGCGCGAAGATATGCGACGCAGGCCGCCTGCGGCAATGGAAAGGGCTTAGGTATTGCGGTTCAAGGAGTGCTTATCCGCTCGCTTTGCTTCCGAGACCGCGTCTCACGGTGTCATCAATGAACGTCAAACGACCGGACAGCTGTTCGTACTCGTGGCGCCAGCGCGCCAGATCATCCGCAACCGATCTATCGTTTGCACCGACGGCAAGCAGCGCTTCGTGGCTCTTGATCGCCCTGTCCAAGCAAGCGAGCGCCGACCGCACTCGGCTCCGCTCTGCCATGATGACATCCATGCGCATGGAAACACCCCGGCCTTATTCTTCTTTGAATGCGCGGTTGAGTTGGTCGTCGAGTGGTTTCAGCAGGTAGGACAGCGCGCTGCGCTGACCTGTCTGCACGAAAACCTCGACCGGCATGCCGGGCACTATCTTGACCGATCCCAGGCGGCTGACCTGGCTGGGGTCGAGTGAGACGCGAACCGTATAGTAGCGTTGCTCGGTCTTGGGATCGACGGTCGTGTCCGGTGAGACGTTGCTCAGCTTGCCATCGATCACCGGGGTCTTGCGTTGATCCAGCCCGGAAAACCGCAACGTAACCGGCTGGCCGATATAGAGTTGGTCGATGTCCTTCGGCGCGACCTTCGCCTCGACCTTGAGCGAGTCCTTGTCGGGAACGATCAGCATGATCGTTTCGCCGGGCGCAATCACGCCGCCGACCGTGTGCACGATCGATTGATCGACCACGCCGGATCCGGGCGCCCTGACCTCAATGCGCTTCAGCTGATCCTGAGCCGCGACCTTGCGCTCGATGAGTTCGCCGATCTTGCTCTCGGCTTCCCGCATCTCCTTGCCGATGTCGCTATTGAGATCGCGATCGATCTGCATGATCTGAAGGTCAGTCTCGGAGATCTTGCCCTTGATCTGGGCCATGGTTGCTACCAGCAGACCATGTTCGCCTTCGAGGCGCGCTGCATCGCGCTGGAGCTCGGTGAACCGCGTCACCGGCATCAGTTTCTTTTCCCAAAGCGTGCGCGCGCCGACGAGCTGCTTTTCTATCAGCTCCATCTCGCGTGCCTTGGCCCGCTCCTGGGATTCGTAGCCCGTCAGCTCTTCCTTGAGCTGATCGATACGCTTCGTGAGCTGGTCCTTCTGGCCGACTCTGGCCGAGCGGCGCATCGCGAACAGGTTTTTCTCGCCCGCGATAGTGCGCGCAATCTCGGGGTCATCTGCGCGGGATGTCATGTCCGATGGAAACGACACATTGTCGAGGCCGTCGCGTTCGGCCTCGAGCCTCGCCTTCTGCGCGGTGAGCTGGTCGAGATCCTTGCTGACGATGGAGAGATTGGCGCGCGTAACCGTGGGGTCCAAGCTCACGAGCAAATCGCCGGCGCGGACGTGGTCGCCGTCGTGTGCTCGCACCTCCGTCACGATGCCGCCCGTCGGATGCTGCACCTTTTTGGCATTGGAATCGACGACGACGTTGCCCGAAGCAATGACGGCGCCGGAAATCTCCGTCGTCGCGGCCCAGACGGCGATGCCGCCCAGCAGGAATACGACCACGCCGGCCGCTGCGCGCGTGTTGCGCCGCATCGAGGAGTGGAGCGAGGCCTTTGTATCTCTGGTCATGACGCTATGCTTGCTGACTCAACGGCTCTCAGCGCGGGCAGTTGCGCGGCCGGAGTCTGGGTGGATGGGGACATAATTTTCGGGAGCACTTCTTCCTTGGGTCCGAACACAATGGCGCGACCCTGATTCATGACTAGAACCATGTCGACGCCCGCGAGCGCGCTCGGACGATGCGAAACGACCGCGACGATGCCTCCCCGCTGACGCACGCTGGTAATCGCGTTCGTCAATGCGGCCTCGCCCTCGGCGTCCAGATTGGAGTTCGGCTCGTCGAGAACGACTAGGAACGGGTCGTTGTAAAGGGCGCGAGCCAACGCAATCCGTTGCTGCTGGCCCGACGACAGTCCGAGGCTAGGTCCACCGAGCTTGGTGTCGTACCCGTTACGCAGGCCGACGATCAGCTCGTGGACGCCAGCGGCCTTGGCGGCTGCGACGACCTTGGCGGGATCGGCGGCGGAGTCGAAACGGGCGATGTTTTCAGAGACAGTGCCGGAGAACAGTTCGACGTCCTGGGGCAAGTATCCGATGTGGCCGCCGAGCACTCCCTCATCCCACTGGTCGAGTGCCGCTCCGTCGATGCGCACCTTGCCGCGCAACGGCTGCCATACGCCCACCAGGAGCCGAGCCAACGACGATTTGCCGGCGGCGCTCGGCCCGATCACACCAAGGCCCTGGCCAGCCTTCAGCTCGAAATTCACGTCCGCGATTGCGAGACGGTCGCAAGGGCGCGCGCCAATCTCGAAATGGCGGGCCTTGCCGATCTGGTAGAGATCCGGGAAGGCGATGCGCTGGACACGCTGAAAGATGTCGGCGGCGAGGTTGATATTCTGCTGATCGACGGCGCATTCTCACTGTATCTGCCGGTGCTCAAGCTCATCGAGCCGCAGTTGGCGCCCGGAGCCGTCATCCTCGGGGAGAACGCGTTCGCGCTCGACTATCTCGATTACGTGCGGAACCCTGCCAATGGCTATCTCTCGCGGTCGCTCGCCGTCGACGAGGGTCGCGGCAACGAATTCACCGTCCGCACGCGGTGACGCCGGCCATGGAGCAGCACACACGTCCAGTGGCCAAGGCGCCTGGCCGTCTGAGCCAGGCCTTGATGGGCATCCTGATGAAGAGCGTCGAGGTTGTGGCGAGCGAACAGCTGACCGACCGCTTCCGCTTGATTACTCTCCAAGGCCCGGCGCTGGCCGGGGCGGCTTTTGTGGCGGGACAAAAGATACAGGTCGCGATGGGATCGGCTTTCGTTGCGCGCACGTATACGCCAATCGATTCGGATCCTGTCGGCGGCCGCACCCGCATCCTTGGATACGCGCACGGCGATGGTCCAGGGAGTAACTGGGTTCGTCGCCTCGAACCCGGTGAGGCATGCAGCATCTTCGGGCCGCGCAGCTCGCTGGATACCCGGCAGATTTCACGAACGCTCGCCGTCTTCGGCGATGAAACGTCTATCGGGCTGGCGCACGCGCTACGCCATCAGGATCGAGCACGCGCGGCGGTCTGCCACTTCGAGGTCGACGATATCGATGCAAGCCGTCGCGTCACCGCGCACCTCGAATTGCGCCACGCTAGCCTGCATCGCCGGAGGGCGAGCGACGCACACCTCGCGGAGATGGAGGCGGCGCTTCCCGCGCTGATCGCCTTAGATGCCGCGTTCATATTGAGTGGCAAATCGACCACCATCCAGCGGCTGCGACAGAGCCTGAAACGGCAGGGCGTGGCGGCAGGACGCATCCTAAGCAAGGCCTATTGGGCACCGGGGAAGTCCGGGCTCGACTGAACGATGCACGTCGACATATGCGGACAGTGCCAAACGCTGAGATCAGAAAACCAGCATGAATCGGGGGAGGGCCGACAGCTATCGACGTGGGCCGACGTGCTCGGACGAGCTGCTGGCGGAGAGGGTGGGATTTGAACCCACGATACCCTTGCGAGTATGCCGCATTTCGAGTGCGGTGCTTTCAGCCACTCAGCCACCTCTCCAAACTGCAACGCCGGGCGAGGCAGCGCGCGTGCGGCG
>CALRVN010000234.1:0-6402 GCA_943371625.1 Hyphomicrobium sp. CS1GBMeth3 | reverse complement strand
GCGCCGATGTCGAGCACGCGCAGAGGACGGCCGTCGCGCTCGCGCACGGTGGCGGCAAGCATCACCGCGTCGAGCCCGGCGCGGTAGCCGGACCGGGGCTGCAGGATGCTCAGGGCGCCGCCGAGGAAGGCGTCGGCGGTCGGTTCGGTGGTTGGCAGATCCAGCTTGGCGTCGCCCGGCATCGCGTCACCCGACCATCCATTGGCCTAGGCCAGCGTCCGTGAGCAGCCGGCGCGCCGCGTCCCATCGGTCCTCGGGCACGGCCAGCCGCTGTGCCACGGCGCCGAGGGAGCCCTGCACCGCGCTCATGTTGCCGTCGAAAACGGCCGCCTCGATGCCGGCATCCTCTAACAGGACCCGTAGAAAGCTGAGCAAAACCGGATCGTTGGTCGTCACGAGGTCACGCATGGCGCCAGAGTAGCCGGGTTCGGTGGCCTGCGGCAAAGTTTGGTGGCACTCGCCCCCGCGGCGAGGCTATACCAAGAAAGAGAAAACGACCCGGAACCCTGCTTTGGCCCAGATCATACCACTCGACGCCGCCCGGAATGGCCCGACAGGCTTGCAGCCGCTGCTCGATCTCGTATCGGCGGACATGGAGGCGATCAACCGCATCATCCTCGACAAGGCCGTTTCCGATGTGGACCTTATTCCGCAGCTGGCGCATCACCTGATCGACTCGGGCGGCAAGCGGCTGCGGCCGATGCTGGCTCTGGCCGCCAGCAAGCTGTGCGACTATTCCGGCCAGGGGCACATCCGTGTCGCCAGCGCCATCGAGTTCATGCACACGGCAACGCTGTTGCACGACGACGTCGTGGACGAGAGCGGGCTGAGGCGCGGGAAGCAGACGGCGCGCATCCTGTGGGGCAACCAGGCGAGCGTGCTGGTGGGCGATTTCCTGCTCGGGCAGGCGTTCCGCATGCTGGTCGACGTCGGCTCGCTGCCGGTCCTGAAGATCCTGTCGAACGCCGCGGCGGTAATCGCCGAGGGCGAGGTGATGCAGCTCGCTGCCGCCAACAACACGGCGACGACCGAGGACGAGTACCTCGCCATCATCAATGCCAAGACGGCGGCGCTGTTCTCCGCTGCGGCCGAGGTCGGAGCCGCGATCTGCAACCGTCCGGCGGCCGAGCAGACGGCGCTGAAGGCCTACGGGCGCAATCTCGGCCTCGCCTTCCAGCTCGTCGACGACGCGCTGGATTATTCCGGCGACAGCTCGAACCTCGGCAAGGCGGTCGGCGACGATTTCCGGGAAGGCAAGATCACGCTGCCGATCATCCTGTCGTTCCGCCGCGGCTCGGAGGAGGAGCGCCGGTTCTGGAAGCGCACCATCGCCGACGGCGAGATCGAGGATGGCGACCTGGAGCGGGCTGTGGCGCTGATGAAACAGCACAAGGCCATCGATGCGACCATGGAACGGGCCCGCTCGTACGGCGCGGTTGCGCGCGACGCCCTTGCAATCTTCCCCGACAGGCCGGAAAAAGCGGCGATGCAGGACGTAATCGAGTTCTGCGTGCATCGCTCGCACTGAAAAAGCCGCGCCGGCTCAAGCTCATATTGCCGCGCAATGGCCGCCATCCTAGGGTTCGGCGGGCTGTAAATAAATCGGGGAACGCCGGTGCCTTCGCTTCAGCAGATGATCGGACGCAATGTCGGCATCGCCGGCTACCTCTTGGCTGCGCTGTGCCTCATCGCCGGGGCCGCCACGGCCGGGCATTCCTCGCCGCCAGACCCGAGCGGGATCGTGCTGATCAAGCTCGGCATCAAGGACATGAGCAAGACCGAGCAAGCCAATCTGTGGAAGCTGGTTGACGAGTACGCCACCGTCGATGCGCTGCAGGAATTCTGCGGCACGAAGCTCAACCTGCAGCGCCGCGCCTGGACGGCCGTTGCCACCTGTGTCGAGCCGACGTCGCTGCGGCAGGTGTTCGGCAAGTTCAAGACCAAGAAAGCCGAGTACCTGAAGCAGTGGGAGACGCTGCACGGGGAAGCCGAGGCGAAGAAGTCGGTGTGCGAGCGCTTCAAGGGCAAGCTCGGCGAGTACTCGAAGATCATGAGCGGGCAGATCAATCAGGCTGCCACGGCGTGTAGAAATTGCTTCTTCTGCTGACACGAGTGGATAGACGCTTTGTGTGCTGCTATCTGCGCACGAGCGGATGACCGCGCCATTAGGCGCGCGGCGCCGTCCATGCGGAGCATGGCTTCGCCATGACGGACCCATGCGGCTACGCCGCCAAGAGATACGTTTCACGATTAGATTGAGCGGTGGCTAGTCGCCAAGGGTGGTGGGGACGATCCACCAGTCCGGGCGCTGCGCGCGGAGATGCGTCGCAGCGGCTTGGGTGCGGGGGGCGTTGGCGAAGATGCCGTAGGTCGTTGGGCCGGCGCCGGACAGGCTGACATAAAGACAATCGGGCACGGCTGCGAGCGCTGCCTCAGCCGCGGTGCTCGACGGGAGCACTGCGTGCGCTGGCGTGCGCAGATCGTTGCCAACCGCGCGCATGTAGTCGATGAGCGTATTGGCGTTGGGGAAAGTTGGCAGCGGCGCGGGTTTGGCGGCGTGCGAAGCCGGCGGGGCTGAAAGCTGACGAAATACTGAGCGGGTTTTCTCGAGCGGCGCGGCAGCGAGCGGACAGACCAGTACGGCGTGCAGGGGCGGGAGGCGTGGCACCGGCTCGATGTGCTCACCGACGCCCCACACGAACGACGAGCGGTCTTCGAAGCAGGCTGGTACGTCGGCGCCGAGCGAGGCTGCGATCGCGTGCCAGTCGATCGTGGCCGCGGGATTGGCGCGGCGCACGGCGCGCAGCACGGCGGCGGCGTCGGCCGATCCGCCACCGATGCCGGCGGCAATAGGGAGGGCCTTTGCTACTTCGACACTGCCGAGAGTGAGGCTCGCGTCCTCCTCGGCGAGGCGTTCAAGCGTTGTGTCGATCAGATTGCGCCCGGTGATCGCACCGGCGGCGCCGCCAGACATGCTGACGGCTGCCGGTGCTCCCGGTGTGAAGCTCACATCATCGCCGACGCCGGCGAAGACGATGAGGCTTTCGAGAAGATGGTAGCCGTCGGCGCGGCGGCCGAGGACACGGAGCGTCAGATTGATCTTAGCGCGCGCAAACTCGGAGATCGCGGCGGCCATCGCTCAGCTCGCACCGGCGCGAGGACAGCCGCTGGCTGCCCACGAGGCGGGAAGCCGATCAATCGTTGCGGGGCGCGAGCGCGTCGCGGGGCGACAGGACGGCGCGGGGATTCTGGAAGCCGACGTAGATGCCCGGGGCGTAGTAACCAGCGTCATGTCCGGCATCAGCCTGCGTCTCGGCGTAGGGGGTGCAAAGCAGCTGGCCTTCAGCCCAGATGCAGCTGCGCAAGTCGACTTGCTCGGCGATGGCCAGGGCATCTGCCTCGTCCTGTGACGCGATGGGCAGCTGGCGGGCTGCCGCGCCGTTGACCGCTCCGCAGAATACCAAAGCGGCGATTATCGCAAGGGGTTTTAGTCGGATCATTGTGAACTCCGCAAATCAGCCCGCGCAACCGGGCTGATAAGCGAATTCACAAGAGGGGCTTGTTGTTCCCGGGTTCGGGAAAACTCACTCGACCAGGGCCGGGTTGAGCTTAGTTTCCTTGCGCCGCTTCATCTGAACCTTGCGCATCGTCTCACGCACACCGGCACGGGCGCCGGCACTCGGCGGGAGGCCCTCGACGAGCTTCTTCTTGATCTTCTCCAGCTCCTCGGGCTCGGGCTCTAGGGTCAGGGCCTGATCCCACTGGAACTTGGCCTCGCGCTCGCGCCCGACGCGCCAAAGCGCGTCGCCGAGGTGATCGTTGAGGACCGGATCCTGCGGCTTGAGTTCGACCGCTCGCTCGAGGAAGCGAACGGACTCGGCGTAGTTGCCGAGCTTGTAGTGCGCCCAGCCAAGGCTATCGACGATGTAGCCGTCATCGGGCTTCAGCGCGACGGCGCGCTCGATGAGCGACATGCCTTCCTTGAGGTTGAGGTTCTGATCGACCCAGCTGTAGCCGAGATAGTTCAGCGCCAGCGGCTGATCAGGGTAAAGCTCGAGCGCCTTCTTCAGGTCGGCCTCGGCGGCGGACCAATTCTTCAGACGCTCGTAGCAGGTGCC
This sequence comes from Hyphomicrobium sp. CS1GBMeth3, assembly GCA_943371625.1. Lineage (GTDB taxonomy): Bacteria > Pseudomonadota > Alphaproteobacteria > Rhizobiales > Hyphomicrobiaceae > Hyphomicrobium_A. Next base: position 2,284 of record CALRVN010000234.1, on the reverse strand, counting down.
GCGAGAGTAAAAGACGCTCCAGTGGCGCTTGTCGGGAGTCGGGATCAGCTTAATCGCCTGGGTATAGACCTCCGCCGCCTCGCCGTAGCGCTTGCGCGCGCGCAGGATGTTGCCGAGCGCATCGAGCGGCTTCAGGTCGGTGGGGTTCTCCTTGACCAGTTTCTCGAGCAGAGCCTTCGATTCATCGACGCGATCGAGCGAGTTGAGGTCGAAGGCCTTACGGATGTCGATGGCCGACTGCAGGGCGCTTCCGGAAGGGATGCGCTCGTAAGCGGCGATGGCGTCCTTGTAGCGCTGACCGGTCTCGTAAGCGCTGGCGAGTGCAGCGAGCGCGAAGGCGTGGTTCTGCTCGGAGTAGAGCGCTAGCTGCAGATAGAGGATGCCCATCGAAAGACCGCCCTCGCTGGTGAGGGCCTCACCCAGACCGTAGAACACCTCGGCCATGCCTTCGGCTGGGGTGGTGACGAGCAGCTGGGTCTTCTTGTCGGGACCGATCTCGGCGCGAAGCTCGCGCACCAAAACGTGCGGCTCGGACTGATTGCGCTCGGACTGCTGGTCGAGGATCTCGTTGGCCAGCTTTAGGTTGCCGTTGCGTGCAGCGTGGCGCGCATATGCGAGAGCAATGCGCAGCGTGGTGGCGTCCTGGCGCATCGAATGCTGGAATGCGGCTTCAGCTTCGCCGGTGCGGCCGAGAACGTCGGCAATGAGCGCCTTGTGATAGTTGAGATAGAACTGCGCCCACTCTGCCTGCTTAGGCATCTCGAGCAGCTTAAGCGCTTGCTGCGCGTTGCCTTCGGCGGCGGCGGCCCATGCACGCGCAAGAGCGCTGGTCAGCTCGCCGATGGGGCCGTCGCTGGCCTTCTTGAACTCTTCGTCGGACTTTTTGTAATCCTTGGTCTTGAACGCTTCGAGGCCGAGCAGCAGGTGCGCCATGCGATTGTTGGCGTCCTTGGCGACGAGCTGGCGCGCGAGCGGCACAGCGCGATCCCAATGGCCCTCGGTTGCCTCGGTCTGGAACGCCTGCTCGATGATCACCGTGTTGGCGGGATCGAGGTCGAGAGCGCTGCGATAGAAGGACGAGGCGCTGTTGCTATCGTTGATGCTCTTGGCGAGGTTGGCCGCCAGATAGCTGCCGAGCAGCGAATGGCCATCCGTTTCGGTGGTGAAGTCGTTGGCAGCTTGCGCGGTGCCGAGACCGAAGGTGAGGATGCCGATGGCGGTTGCCGTTGATTGGAACACCTTGCGAAGGCTGGCCCGCATTCACTCTAATCCTTCTAGGAGACCCGGGTGTGATTCCCGTAGCGCCGTACCGTAGCAAATAACGCGGCGATTTGGCGACAACGCCGCGCTGGATAACGTTTAACTGCATATCTCCGCGCACGCATAAGTCTGCGACGGAGCTGCAGATTGTCTATTACTGGCCGATCAAGCGACTAGGATTCCCCCCGCCGACCGCCGGCCAACTTACGTTCCGACTACATGCCTGCATAATTCGGGCCGCCGCCACCTTCGGGGCAAACCCAATTTATGTTTTGGCTCGGATCCTTGATATCGCAGGTTTTACAATGCACGCAGTTCTGCGCATTGATCTGGAAGCGCGGATCCCCATTCGGCTCGACGACTATCTCGTAGACGCTCGCCGGACAGTAGCGCTGAGCAGGCTCGGCAAATTCGGGCAGGTTGATGGCGATCGGCACACGAGGGTCGGTAAGCTTAAGATGAACCGGCTGGTTTTCCTCATGGTTGGTGCCCGAAAACGAGACGCTCGTGAGGCGGTCAAAGGTCAGGACGCCATCTGGTCGCGGGTATGGGATGGGCTTGGAATTCTCCGCAGTCGTCAAGGTCGCGTAGTCGGGCTTCTTGTGCCCGAGCGTGAACAGGCCGCCCGGAATTAGGGTGTTGATCCACATATCGAGGCCGCCCAGCGCGATACCGAGGAAGGTGCCGAAGCGCGACCACAGCGGCTTGGCATTGCGGACGGGCTTCAGATCCTTGGCGATGTCGCCTTCCAGCACGGACATCTCGTAGGCAGCAAGCTCGTCCTGGGCGCGGCCGTCGGCGAGGGCGGTGAACGCAGCCTCGGCGGCAGCGATGCCGGAGAGGATGGCGTTGTGGCTACCCTTGATGCGCGGCACGTTGACGAAGCCCGCAGCGCAGCCGAGGAGGACGCCGCCCGGAAACGTCAGTTTGGGGATCGATTGCCAGCCGCCCTCGGTGATGGCGCGGGCACCATAGCCGATGCGCTTGCCGCCCTCGAACGTCGAGCGGATGGCCGGGTGGGTCT
>CALRVN010000233.1:0-6456 GCA_943371625.1 Hyphomicrobium sp. CS1GBMeth3 | reverse complement strand
GCGATCGGAAATCTCGGCGCGCCGGGCGGGCTGACGCGCTCGGTGGTGCTGTCGTTAGGTGCGGGGCTGTCGCTGCTGGTGGCCGTGGCACTGGCTGATGCCTCGCTGGTGCGCGAGCTGAAGGACCGGTTGCCGACAAGCTCGCCGGATTACTTCGTGCTCGACGTAACGAAGGACGACTTCGCGCCCTTGCAGGCGATGATCGAAGAGAAAGTGCCGGGGGCGAAGCTCGAGGACGCGCCGATGCTGCGCGGGCGGCTAGTGCGGCTCAACGACGTACCGGTGGAAGAGGTGAAGGCGCCGCCGGAAGCACAGTGGGTGCTCAACGGTGATCGCGGGCTATCCTATTCGGAGGACGTTCCAGCGGGCTCGCGGGTGATTGCCGGCGAGTGGTGGCCGAAGGATTACGACGGCGAACCGCTGGTTTCGTTCGAGGCGGACCTTGCCAACAAGCTCAACCTGAAGCTCGGAGACAGCGTCACGGTGAACGTGCTCGGGCGCAACGTGACGGCAAAGATTTCCAACCTGCGCGAGGTGAAGTGGGAGAGCCTGGCGATCAACTTCGTCATGCTGTTCTCGCCGAATACGCTGCAAGGCGCGCCGCATAATCTGCTGGTTACGATCTCACTGCCGCACGGCACGCCGCTGGCGCAGGAGGGCGACGCCATGCGCGATTTGAGCAAGGCCTACCCGTCGATCACGGCCATCCGGGTCAAAGACGTGCTGGGGATGGTCAATGGCGTGTTCGCGCAGGTGATGACGGCGGTACGGGCGGCCGGCAGCGTGACGCTGATCGCGGGAGCGCTGGTGCTGGCGGGTGCACTTGCCACGGCGCAGCGGCGACGCATCCTCGAAGCGGTGATCCTCAAGACGCTGGGGGCAACGCGGCGGCGGATTTTGACCGCGCACTTTCTCGAATACCTGATCCTGGCTTCGGTGACGGCGCTGTTCGCGGTGGGGCTTGGAACGATCGCGGCGTCGATCGTGGTGTCGCAGATGATGCACATCCCGTTCGCGTTCTCGGCGGGCGCGGTGGCGATGGCGCTGGCGGTGTCGATGGGGCTCGTTTTCGTGTTCGGAGGGGCGGGGACGATTGCAATCTTACGCGCGCCGTCGGTCCCTTACCTTCGCACGGAGTGAGCTTTCCATCTAACGTCCTGATAAGGTGAGATTTTATTCCACTCCGACGCACCGCGGCCTGGCGATTCTTACATTTTCGTAAGCCTTGAAAGGTTCGCAGAGCGAGGTCATATTCCGTTACGCGTTTTGGCTACTGTGGCCAGACCAACGGGATCTTTAGGGTCAGAAAAATGTCTCAGCTCGACAACAGGTACGCAACCCCCGGCTATCCAGCTCGCGCAGGCGCGGCGGTAGACGAGGGCCTGCGGTCCTACATGCTTGGCGTCTACAACTACATGGCTGCCGGCGTCGCCCTGACGGGCATCGCGGCTTACCTGACGTGGTCGTTTGCCGTCTCCGGCGGCGAGCTCACTCCGTTCGGCCAGGCGCTCTACAATTCGCCGCTGAAGTGGGTCGTCATGCTCGCCCCGCTCGGCTTCGTGTTCTTCCTGTCCTTCCGCATCGAGCGAATGAGCGTCTCGGCGGCACAGCTTTCGTTCTGGCTGTTCGCAGCCGTGATGGGCGTGTCGCTGTCGTCGATCTTCCTGGTCTTCACCGGCCAGTCGATCACGCAGATCTTCTTCATCACCGCGGCGACCTTCGGCGCGCTCAGCCTCTGGGGCTACACGACGAAGCGTGACATCTCCGGCTGGGGCTCATTCCTGTTCATGGGCCTGATCGGCGTCGTGCTCGCGTCGGTGGTCAATATCTTCCTGCAGTCGAGCGGCCTGCAGTTCGCAGTGTCGGTGATCGGCGTGCTCGTGTTCGCCGGCCTCACCGCCTACGACACGCAGCGGATCAAGGACGGCTACTTCGCAGTAGCCGGCAATGCCGAGCTGGCGGCCAAGAGCGCCATCATGGGCGCGCTGAGCCTCTACCTCGACTTCATCAACATGTTCATGATGCTGCTCAACCTTTTCGGTCAGCGCGAATAGCACTGCACGCATTAGCACTAGCCAGCGAGGGCTCCGGAGCGATCCGGGGCCCTTTGCTTTTATGATTTGTCATCCCGGGCGCAGCGAGCATCATGGCGAAGCCATGCTCTGCATGGACGCGAGCAAGACCCGGGTTCCAGCGTAAGCTTGGTCGAAGACGCTATAGAGCCTACGGCGGTTCTCTCCTGGGTCCCGGCTCTGCGGTCGCTGCGCTCCCTTGGCCGGGATGACAGACGAGAGCTAAGCCGTGACGAGGCGGGGGCGGCTTTCGAGCACGGTGAGGACGCGCGCGAGATCATGCCCGCGCTTAAGGATCAGCCCCGCAGGCGCCAAGACGCTGTAGGCACCCAGCTTGCGCGCGAGCTTCACGTTTTTCTCGATGCGGTAGAGCGGGACCTCGCTGGAGCGGCGGTAAACTGAGAACACCGCCTTATCGCGTCCGAGGTCGATGGCGTAGTCGCGCCATTCACCGGCGGCGACCTTGCGCCCGTATACGGCCAGGATCGCTGCAAGCTCCTGGCGAGTGAATGCCGTTTGACGCTGGCTTTCGGAAACTTGGCCCGACGCGGATTGTGATCCGCGGAAGGTGCCCGTGCGATGCGGGCTGAGAACTATCGGTTCGGATTCGCTCAATGGCGCCTCCCTGTCACGATCCCTTCATGATTGCGCCGCTCGCGACCGATTTCAAGCGCGACACTGTGTGATTGCGTCCGCAACATTGCAGAGACCATGTGCACAATGAGCGCAGGGGAGCATGGAATCACCCCGACATCGTCAAATTCGCTCCCCGCCCTCGACAATGATCTGCCCCAAACGGCTGCGAGATTGACAACAGTTGCCTCGAGACCCGGTCCGACGGAGCAGCTCGGACTCTCAGCCCCCCAGCCCCCCGGGCAGCTTCGGGACCGGGTTCTTAGGCAGCACTCCCGTAGTACGCTCCCGAAAACGGGCCGGTTCCCCACCGGCCCTTTTTTGTGTCTGCACCCACGTTGAAGCCGCGCGCGGTCACGCACATCTGGACGTAGGCGCGCCGATGACTACGGTGCACGCCAAGAGGCGCGGCATGGAGCGGCACGTGGCGAAGACATCCGAGAAGTCGAAGGCGAAGTCGGCGGCAGGCAAGAAGGTTGCGGCGCGCGTGGCGAAGGCGCGAGCAAAGCTGCCGGCGCGCAAGAAGCCGAGCAATCCACTGCTGTCGCGCTGGGGGGCCGCATTCGGATTGCCGCCGTTCGGAAAGATTGAACCGCATCACTATCAGGCCGCGTTTGCAGCAGCGCTGAAGGAACACAAGGCGGAGATCGCGAAGATCGCCGGCCAGGATGCGCGGGCGAACTTCGCCAACACGATCGTTGCGCTCGAGAAGAGCGGCAAGCTGATCGATAAGGTCGCTGGCGTTTTCTACAATCTCACCGGCGCGCATACGAACGAGGCGCTGCAGGCTATCGAGCGCGAGATGGCACCGAAGCTCGCCGCGCACGAAACGGCGATCATGCTCAACGCGAAGATCTTCAAGCGCGTCGAAGATCTCTATGAGCGCCGCGACAAACTCGATCTCACCGACGAGCAACGCCGTGTGCTGGAGCTGCGATACAAGTGGCTGGTGCGCGCGGGCGCCAAGCTGGGCGCGAAACAGAAGGCGCGCGTCGGCGAAATCAACCAACGGCTTGCTTCACTCGCGACGCAGTTCTCGCAGAACGTGCTGAAGGACGAGCAGTCCTGGCGCATGGTGTTGGAGAAGCGTGACCTCGACGGGTTGCCGGAGAGTCTGCGCGATGCGGCGGCACGGGTCGCGGCCGATGCGGGGCTCGAAGGCAAGTACGTCATCACGCTGTCGCGTTCGTCGGTGGAGCCCTTCCTGCAGTTCTCGTCGCGCCGCGACCTGCGCGAGCAGGCGTTCAACGCCTGGATCAAGCGTGGCGAGATGGGCGGTGACACCGACAATCGCTCCGTCACGGCCGAGATCATCGCGCTGAGGACCGAGTTCGCGGGCCTGCTCGGCTTCAAGACCTACGCCGAATATTCGCTCGAAGAGACGATGGCGAAGTCGCCCGCGAACGTGCGCGGGCTGCTGACGGCGGTGTGGGAGCCGGCGGTCAGGCGCGCCGGCGCGGAGCGGGATGCGCTACAGGCGCGGGCGAGGTCGGAGGGCAGCAACCATGCTATCGCGCCGTGGGACTGGCGTTACTATTCCGAGAAGGAGCGCAAGGCGCTGTACGACGTCGACGAGGCGTCGACGCGGCCGTACCTTACGCTCGACAACGTCGTCGCCGCCGCGTTCGAGACGGCGACGAAGCTGTTCGGGCTGTAGTTCAAGCCGATGAAGGACGCGCCGCGCTACCACGAGGACGTGCGCGCTTGGGAGGTGACCGACAAGCGCGGCGAGCACGTCGGCGTGTTCCTCGGCGACTATTTCGCGCGGCCGTCGAAGCGCTCGGGCGCATGGATGAGCGCGTTCCGCTCGCAGTCGAAGGTATCCGGTGAAGTGGCGCCGATCATCGTCAACGTGATGAACTTCGCGAAGGGCGAGGAGGGCGAGCCGAGCCTGCTCTCGCTCGATGACGCGCGGACGCTGTTCCACGAGTTCGGACATGGCCTGCACGGGCTGCTGTCGGACGTCACTTATCCGTCGATCTCGGGCACGTCGGTGACGCGCGATTTCGTCGAGCTGCCGTCGCAGCTTTACGAGCACTGGCTGATGGTGCCGGAGGTGCTGGAGAAATTCGCCGTGCATCACCAGACCGGCAAGCCGATGCCGGCGGCACTGCTGAAGCGGATCAAGAAGGCGAAGAACTTCAACCAGGGGTTCTCGACCATCGAGTACCTGGCGTCGGCCTTCGTCGACATGGAGCTGCACGCGCTGGAGGATCAGGGCGAGCTCGATGTGGATGCGTTCGAACGCGGGACGCTCGACCGGCTGGGAATGCCGCGGGAGATCGTGATGCGGCATCGCATTCCGCACTTCCTGCACATCATGGGCGGGTACGCAGCTGGGTATTACAGCTACATGTGGTCGGAGGTGATGGACGCCGACGCGTTCGCCGCGTTCGAGGAGACGGGCGATGCCTTCGACAAGGCGACGGCGAAGAAGCTGCACAAGTTCATCTACTCGGGCGGCAACCAGCGCGATCCGCTGGAGGCGTATGTGGCCTTCCGCGGGCGGCCGCCGGAGATCAAGGGCATGCTAAAGAAGCGCGGGCTGGCGGGTTAGGGCGTCGTTTGTCATCCCGGACGCCAAAGCGATTGCGGAGGCGATCCGGGATCCAGCGCAAGATGTGCGTAGCTCCGCAGTATAGTGAGTCTTCGACGCTTCCTGTGCTGGGTCCCGGCTCGTCGCTCGGCGTTCGCTCGCTAGGCCGGGATGACAGAGCTGCTTGTTACCAAAGCCCGGTCCAGGCGGAGCCGATGATGGGGCCGGCCTTGCCTTCCTGCAGCAGCACGATGGCCGCCTCGGTCTGCGGGCGCATCACGGCGGCGCGCGCCAGCTGCAGGCTCATCGCCTTTCCGTTCCACGTACCGACGGGAAGCATCTCGCGCACGATGTTGGTGTAGGTCAGCGTCTTGCCCTTGTTGTCACCGCGGTCGATCGGCACCTCGGCGCGCTTCTGCACCACGGCAAACCAGATCGTCGCCTCTTTGTAATTGAAGCCGGGCGGCGCGTCGGCGGCTTCGATCTTGATCGAGTTGCGCTCGTACCAGAAGCGGATCGGAACGCGGCCACCGCGCAAAGTCTCGTCGGTGACTTTGATCGCTTCCTCGATGGCGGCGGGGTCGGAACCGTTGACGCCGATCATGCCGTTGACGACGACCTGGGGCGTGTAGATGGCGCCGTCGCCGCGCGCCTTAGCGTAGGCGCGCTGGCGTTCGGAATTTTTGTCTGAGGCGAGCGTGTCCTTCCAGCCGAGATAGTCCCAGATGTCGACCGGCAGGGTGATGGCGATGATGTTGGGGCGGTCGGCGAACTTGGCCAGCACCTGATCGGCGGGCGGACAGGTATCGCAGCCCTGGCTGGTGAACAGCTCGAGCACGTCCTTGTAGGGCGGGAAGGATGGGTTAATGCCGGCAGGAGGCTGCTGCTCCTGTGCCAGCGTGGGCGGCACGGGAAGCAGGAGGGCCAAGCCGAGAGCAATGAATGAAACGAGCCGCATACCGCGCAAGCTACACCGAAAGAAGCACCATCATAAGACTAGGGGGCCTGATGTAACGCTACAACAGAACTCACAAAATAGTGTAGGCGACACGAGGGGCGAGAGGCTTTGATTGCGGCGGTCGGGGCGCGAGTTGATAGCCGCGCCATTAGGCGCGGGGCCCCGTCCATGCGGAGCAAGGCTTCGCCATGACGCGTCCCCTGCCGCTTCGCGGCGGGCCAAGAGAGACATAATGCTCCGGCGGGAGTCGCTCGGTT
>CALRVN010000232.1:0-6523 GCA_943371625.1 Hyphomicrobium sp. CS1GBMeth3 | reverse complement strand
GGCGATCGAGTGCCGCGGCTATCGTGCCAAAGCGCTTTGTGAAGTCGGCGCCGGTCTTGCTGTAGATGGTGGCGACGCCTTCACGCAGGTGCAATTGAGCGCGCCAACCGTCGTGCTTCACCTCGTGGATCCACTCGCGGCCGCTCGGCGGCGCCGTGGCCAAGACGGGTGAGGATGGGACAATGAAGCGATCGGAAGTTTTGCTGGGCACGTCGTAGTGTAGGCCACGATAAGGAAATCACAACCAAGGGACCCGCTCTCCAAGCTTGTCCGCTCTCGGCTACTCTAACGGCGCCTGCGTCGGGCGAGGCGCGGTGGTCGGGCCGGGGGTGGGGTCGGTGGTAGGTGCGGGTGGTGGTGTCCCGGTGTTCGGACCGGGTCTATTTGCTTCCAGATTCATGCGCTTCTCCTGTTGTGCGCAAAACCGATGGACATGCTGCCAACGCAGATCAAACAACGAGGGGCTTGGCTTCAAGCGGCCGTAAGCGTGCCGCAGCGACAGAAGCATCCAGTTCAAGCGCGTGCCGACCCAGGCTCAGAAACTTGCTTGTGCAGGCGACAACGCTCGCTTCCCGCTCGGTTCGCTGAGCCTGATCGAAGCTCGTAGCAGCGAGGCTCTTGTGCAGAGCCTGCAAGATCTTCTCAACCGCGCGGAACTCATCAGCGACCTGGCGCTGCTCAACGAGCAGCGGACCGATCCCAATTTTAGCGATTGCCTTGGCCAAGATCAGTCCCTCCATGGCCGCGACAAGCGCGCCGTCAGCCGCAGGTTTGGAAACATGCAGCGCATCCTTGCACGCGCCACAGACCGTAGTGTACCCGCTATAAATCATGAAGGGGATGCCGCGCTCCTTGAGACGGGCGCAAAGCCGCGAGCTGTCTCCGTCACCGAGCGCATGATCTAGGATGGCGCCGGATAGCCCATCATGCTCCACGAGGATGAGGGCGTGCTTGAGCGTGTTAGTCGAGGTCACCGCGGCGCCGGTTGCTTCGAATGCTTGTGTGATGTCCATCACGATCAAGGGCTCGTCCTCAACTATGAGGATCGAGCGACCCTCTAACGACGGGCGTGTCATGGATTTTCCGATGACGCGGCTAAGCGCAATATCCCGAGGGTAGCGCGACCTTCGGCGGCCGCTTGTGTCCCGAGCTGTCGATCAATCCTCACACGCGCAACAAGACGCGATGATCGACTGGGAGGCAAAGCCCGCAGAGCTGGGGCGGGCTCGGTGCTGCGTGAGAATTTCCACCCTGCACGAAATAATGTCACCGCGCACTAACACAGGTTATCGGCCCGCACCGAAACTTGGGATTAGCTCCAGTAGCTTGTCCTGGGATGCACCCGCGGCTTCAACGCCTATCCAGCCATTAGTTTGATAATGACGACCGTTCATCCACCGACCAACCTAATGCAGCTGCTGCATCTGGCGACCCTAAGCGCCGAACGGGCAGTCGATCATCAAATTGCGCCCGAACTTACGTCGCGGCAGTACCTTGTGTTGCATGCGGTTGGAGCGGGCCGCATCTCGCAGACAGACGTGCGGAGGAGGACCGGTATCGATCGATCGACAGTGAGCCAAATCGTCGAACGGCTGGCGCGCGGCAAACTTATCACCAGGCGGCGATCGCGGGCGGACACGAGGATGGTCCACCTGGCCATTACGCAGGACGGCCGGCGCGCGCTGCATGTCGGGCACGCCGCAATCGCGCGGGTGGACAGGATTGTGCTTGATGCGCTTCCTTCCAACCGCCGAGATGCGTTTCAAGATTGTCTCGAGCGAATCGTTAGCGGCCTATCCCGCTGATTTGTCCAACCCATGCTGGTCAAGCAACGGTGCCGCCACACCGCTGATAAACGGCGCCGGTCCGCGCGACGGCCGTAACGTTATGATCACTTATCGACCAGTCGAAGGTGCCCGGCTCCACGATGTGTCCCCACATGCGATAAATCTTCGGGAAGCGTGACGAAGTACGTAGCCTCCACGCTCTCAAACATCGTGTCCAACGTCTCACGCAGTTTCATGTATTGGAAGAAAGCCAATGGCGGCTCCTTTCCCGCGGCGATTTTGTCGTCGGCCCAGGCGCGAATCCGCTGCAGCTCCGCCTTAGTCATGACGTCACCTATTATGGAGTTGAGGGCTCAAACCTGTGCATTCGGCAAGTCCCTCGGGTCGAGCACGTCGTTAGGCGTCTCCGGGAGCAATGGAGGGGCTATCGCTCCCGGAGAGAAAGCGAGACCAATCCGTGCTGGCACACGGACCTAAGCAGTCTCACTGGCGTGGCAAAGCTACGCGGACCGGAGTGCGCGGGGACTAACCTGGAGCAAGTTTCTCAGAAAGGTCGCGACGCTGGTTAAGCGCAGGTTCGGAGCACAGCTTCAAAGCTGACGAACTGGATAGGATGAGACGTCGGGGTCGGGCCGTGTTGCCAATCGTGGCCACAACCACGCGCGGTGGTGGACCAGCGCGTAGGCAAGCGAGTCTGAGGCCTGCTCGCCGGCAACACGAACGCTCATTGAGGGAAACTCTTGCAGCACCGCAGCGCGCGCAGCTTCCCAGGCGGTGTTATCGGACGCGCCTTCTCGATGGGCCGCACGATACGCAAGGCATGCGGCGCGCCACGTCGGTGGCATATCGTGCCCTGGACGCACGATTTGGGTCGGATCGGTCATTATCAATTGCTCATCGGTTTGGCGTGGACGCGGCCGTGGCACTGCGCATGAATCGGGAAACTCACGCTGCGGACGCTACTGTACTGCCTGCGCTGAGAGCCGAACCGCGTTCGCGGCAACATGCTCGCGGTAACGTTCGATCACAGAGTTAGTGGTGCTGCCATTCCAAATCGCAGCCTGTGCCTCGAGAGCAGCGGCGACCTTTTCGTTCCACATCAGGGAGGCTTCGTCATACGCGTCGCTCCCCCCGCCCGCGATCCTCGCCAGACGGAGGCGAATTACCTCATTGCTCTCAAATGCCAACGACACGGCGGAAAACCAAGCTTGGAACATTGGGCAGCCTCCACGCAGCGGACTGCTGCCGAAGGTGAACGTCCGGTGACAACGAAAGGGTCCCGACGGGATCGCTGTTGGATAAGTTGCCGCTAGACAGTCTTAAGCAGGTCTTCGCGGTGGGCACCAGATTGGACGATGCGCATCTGCTCGGCCGCGTAGCTGCGGGCCAACTTGAACGCCTCGGGCGCCGGCGCAGACAACCACGTCTCGAAGTCGGCGGGATCTGAGATGAGCACCGGCATGCGCTCGTGGTTGATCGAGGCGGTGAGCGCGTTCGGCTCCGTCGTCATGAAGGCGAACACCTCCTGGTCGACGTTGTCGCCGCTCTTCTTGGTCGGCCCCCTGTAGCGCGTCCACACGCCGGGGAAGGCGAACATCGGGCGATGCTCCTCGCCGTCGAGCGCGAACCAGTGCCACGTTGCCGGCTTCTCACCCTTCGGCTCGCAATAGGACGACGCCGGCACCAGGCAACGGCGTTGCTCGAACGATGTCTTCCAGAAGGGGCTCGATAGGATTTTGTCGTCACGCACGTTGGTCACGCGACGCGGCGCCCGATCCTTCTGCAACAGCATGAAGCCCCAATTCATCGTGACCAGCTCGCGCTCGCCGTCGGCGGCCTTGCGAACTACGGGCGCGACGTAACCCGGGAAGATCGCCGGCACAGGTTCGAACGCCGCAGCGCGATTGTGCGCCACGCCGAACATCCGACGCACGGCCTCAGGGACACGCGTCATCGAGTAGAGATTGCACATCAGCAGAATTTATCCCGTGAATCCGAAGTTAACCATTCGGAGGGCACTTTTGCGATCCCAGTTGGAGGATCAGCATGGTTGAAATTCGTGACAAGTGCATCGCCACGTTCCGCGGCCTGTCTGTCGAGGGTTATGATGCGTCGCTCGATTTGTTTGGCGCAGACGACGTTGAAATTAGGCTGAGTTACGACGGCCGAACCGTTTGGATCAACACCCCGGGATGTGTGCTCCGCATTTGCAATGTGCGAGGTGTTGTCAGGGTCGAGGACGATCGTCCGCGGTGTGCCAAGCCCAAGAAGCCTACCGAAGAGGAGGCCGCTCGGTCGCTAAAGCTTGCCATTGGTCGTCTTGGTGCAGAGGTACCCGAACGGAGCGAACCCGCATTTGAGCTGGCAAGAGGGCCCGATCATTGGGTTATTAAAGACCACGATATAGAAAATCCTCGTTATAGGGGCCAGCGGGTGTGCGACCTGAGGCCCGCAGGCGAGGTTAGTGGTACGCGGGGTCCATTGCTTTGCTAGCGTGATAGGCGCGGGTATTCCGCCGCATGGTAGTCCACGTGGATCGTAATGTCTTCGCGCGCGACGCGCTCGCCCGGCGGCGGCTCTGATGAGCCGTCGTTGTCACCGCCCTTTGGTCTGTTTCTCCAGGGCGATAAGCGCGCGATTTACTACTTCTCCAAACGACAATCCAAGCGCCAGAGATAGCCTCTCCAACCGCTCCCTCGCGTCGGGCGTCACCCGAACTCCGAGTTGCTCTGTCCGCCCGCCGCGCCTCTGCCGAAGCTTGCGCCCATCAACTTTCGCCCGCGTCTCCGCCTCTAGCTGCGCACGCTGATCACGTGCGCCTCTTGCCAGGCTTGCTAGGTTGCCCGTGAATTTTTCCGCCATTGTCCTTCCTCGCAACTCGCTTGATCGCATCCCAAAGCGCCGAAATCTCGCCGGCCGCGTCCTTGTTCGTCTCGACGGCTGCACGCGCCGAGACCGCGGCGCGGGCGTAATCCAACCGATTAGCTATGGTAAGCGGCTTGTTAGGCGACATCGGCCTGACTGCTTCGAGCGCATCCTTTACGAGTGGGGATCGTGCTTCAGCCATGTTCACCACGAAGACTATGCGGTCGGTCTTGCCCAACGTCTCGATGGCGCTAAGCACAGCCTCCTGTGCCAGCAGGTCAAACGGGGATGCCCGGAGTGGCACCACGATGACGTCTGCCATACCCACGGCCTCGCTGATAATGTCCATGAATGAGCCGGGCGTATCTACGATCAAGTAGTCCCGCGCATAGCCGCTCTCTGTCAGCACGCTCACCGCGTCGGAAACGGTTGCCACGTTTTCGAGGAGCATTGGGTTGTCTTCCACCAGCTCGGGCATGTCTCGCCGACGGAGGCAGATGTCCATGAGTGATCGCTGGGGATCGCGGTCCGCTAGCTGGACACCGACCCCTGACCGCGCCGCGTGGATCGCGGTGTTGAAGGCCAGGGTGGACTTGCCGACCCCACCCTTTGAGCTTGCAAAGGCAACGACCTTCACGAGGATTTTCCAAGCTCAATCTATATGCTAGATTGATGTTATCCTATTTGGCTATCTAAATGTTACCATAACGGCCTTCGAAGTCAACGTTCCGCGTGCTTCCAAACGGTCCTACCGCGCGCGCAGGAAACGGTCTTGATGCACAGAGCGATGATCTTCGTGGGCGGGGTGTTCGTGCTCGGCCTCGCCACACTCTCTGTTGCCGCCAAATTTTGGTTCGGCACGCTGCTCACGACAGGCCATGAGCGATGGCTCTATGGGGGCGTTTTCGGCCTCCTGGACGGTTTCAAAACGGTCCTGCCAATCGCTGCGGCCGGCGCCTTCGCCGCAGGACTGTTTGCCAAGGGCCGGAGCGCACTGCTCCTCTTTGCGTTGCTGAGCCTACTCAGCTTCACAGCTGAGATCGGGCTCTATGCAACCACCAAGTCGGAGGTCGTCGGCGACGCCAAAGCAGCGCACGAGCGCTACGCCCAGGCAAAGGCCGCCAAGGACAACGCAGACGCCGCCTTGAAAGGCATCGGTGACGCCCGACCGGTGGGGGAAGTCGAAGGCGAGATCTCCGGCCTGAGGCGTGACCGACTTTACGATCGCTCCAACAAGTGTGCGGACGCCACTGCCACGGAGAGCCGCGACCTGTGTGCGCGTATCGATCGATTGGCCGGCGAGCTGAGCAAGTCCGAGGAGGCGGCTGCCCTGCGAGCAGCGGCGAAGAACGCGGCCGTCGAACTACAGAAGCAGGACGTCGCCGCCGCAATGAGGTCTGTCGACCCGCAAGCGGAAGCGCTGGCCAGGCTCCTCAACGTTGTAGTGGCCCTCGATCAGGACACAGTTCGCACAGCGCTGGCTGTTCTGATTGCGCTCCTTATCGAGGTCGGATCCGGGCTTGGCCCGTGGCTGCTATCGGCCAACACGCCACGCTCGCTGCCTGCCGTTGCGCCCGCGGCCGTCGCTGCAGAAGGCCCGTCCTTATCGACGGCTCCGACCGAAGCAGAGGCTTCGGTAAAGCTCTGGGCCGACATGGCCCTAATCCGTCGACGCGGGGTTTACCTGCCCGCTGCTGAAGCGCGTCGTGCTTACGTGGCTTGGTGCCGTACGCAGGGCATAGAGCCGCTCAATGCCACCGCCTTCGGAAAGGCGATGACGGCGCTTGGATACCAGCGGGCCAAGCGTGGCGGGACGATCCGGTATGAGGGATTGGCTCTTATGGGCGACCTCGCGACCATCAAATTGGCAG
>CALRVN010000231.1:0-6555 GCA_943371625.1 Hyphomicrobium sp. CS1GBMeth3 | reverse complement strand
TGATGTCGAAGGCGCTTTCCAGGCCGGCGTGGATCTTCGCCAGCGCCTCGTCGTCGAAGCCCTTGGCCTTGAGCGTTGCCGGATTGACGGCAGGCGCCTGAGCCAGCGAGCCGTGACCCACTGCATAGGCCTCGATCTCAGCGATCTCGCTTTCGCGATAGCCGAGGGTACGCAGAGCCTCGGGAACGGCGCGGTTGATGATCTTGAAGTAACCGCCGCCGGCCAGCTTCTTGAACTTCACCAGAGCGAAGTCGGGCTCGATGCCGGTGGTGTCGCAGTCCATGACGAGGCCGATGGTGCCAGTCGGGGCGACGACGGTCGCCTGCGCGTTGCGGAAGCCGTGCGCCTGGCCGAGCGCGATGGCGCGGTCCCAGTTGCGCTTGGCGGCATCGATCAGCGCGACCTCGGGGCACGACGCGTGGTCGAGCGGTACCGGCGAGTTTGCCAGCTTCTCGTATCCATCCTTGAGGCCGTAGGCGGCGCGGCGATGATTGCGGATGACGCGCAGCATGTCGGCGGCGTTGGCGTGATAGCCGGCGAACGGTCCAAGCTCACGCGCCATTTCCGCCGACGTGGCGTAGGAGACGCCGGTCATGACGGCCGAGACGGCACCGCAGATAGCGCGGCCGGGAGCGGAGTCATAGCTGATGCCGCTCGCCATCAGCAGGCCGCCGATGTTGGCGAAGCCGAGGCCGAGCGTGCGGTAACGGTAGGAAAGCTCGGCGATCTGGCGCGACGGGAATTGCGCCATCAGCACCGAGATTTCCAGAACGATGGTCCAGAGGCGGCAGGCATGCTCGAAGCCGGGGACGTCGAACGTGCCGTCCTTCTGGCGGAAGGTCATCAGGTTGACGGAGGCGAGGTTGCACGCCGTGTCGTCGAGGAACATGTACTCCGAGCACGGGTTCGAAGCACGGATCGGACCCGACTTGGGGCAGGTGTGCCAGTCGTTGATGGTGGTGTGGAACTGGATGCCGGGGTCAGCGGACGCCCAGGCGGCATGGCCGATCTGTTCCCATAGGTCGCGCGCCTTCAACGTCTTGTGCGGCTTGTCCGAAAGGCGTGACTTGAGAACCCAGTCGCCGTCTTCCTCGACGAGGTTGAGGAATTCGTCGGTGACGCGCACCGAGTTGTTCGAGTTCTGGCCCGAGACGGTGAGGTAGGCTTCAGAATCCCAATCGGTGTCGTAGGTCGCGAAGTCGATGTCGCGGTAGCCCTGACGCGCGAACTGGATGACGCGCAGGATGTAGTTGTTCGGCACCTCGTCGCGACGTGCTTCCTTGATGGCGCGCTTAAGGGCCGGGTTCTTCGCGGGGTCGAAGCAAGCGTCGCCGTCGGCATCGCAGTTGACGCAAGCCTTCATCACGGCAGCGAGGCGCTTCTGGCAGATCTTGGAGCCGGCGACGAGGGCCGCGACCTTCTGCTCCTCCTTCACCTTCCAGTTGATGTATTCCTCGATGTCGGGGTGATCGACGTCGACCACGACCATCTTGGCGGCGCGACGCGTGGTGCCGCCCGACTTGATGGCGCCGGCAGCGCGGTCACCGATCTTGAGGAAGCTCATGAGGCCGGAGGACTTGCCGCCGCCCGACAGCTTCTCGTTGGCGCCGCGCAGGCTGGAGAAGTTCGAGCCCGTGCCCGAACCGTACTTGAAGAGGCGCGCTTCGCGCACCCACAGGTCCATGATCCCGTTCTCGTTGACGAGATCGTCATTGACCGACTGGATGAAGCAGGCGTGCGGCTGGGGGTGCTCGTAGGCCGAGTCGGAGACGGTCAGCTTGCCGGTCTCGAAGTCGACGTAGAGGTGGCCCTGGCCGGGGCCGTCGATGCCATAGGCCCAGTGCAGGCCGGTGTTGAACCACTGCGGGCTGTTGGGCGCCGCCATCTGCATGGCAAGCATGTAACGCATCTCATCGTAGAACGCCTGAGCGTCCTCCTCGGCGGTGAAGTAGCCGCCCTTGATGCCCCAGTAGGTCCACGTGCCGGCGAGACGGTCGAACACCTGGCGTGCATCGCTCTCGCCGCCGTAGCGCTCTTCCTTCGGGAGGTCGGCAAGCGCCTTCTCATCGGGGGTGGAGCGCCAAGCCCACGACGGAACCTGCGTCTCCTCGACCTTCTTCAGGCGGCGGGCGACGCCGGCCTTGCGGAAATACTTCTGAGCGAGGATGTCGGCGGCGACCTGGCTCCACTGAGCCGGCACCATGAAGCCGTCGAGGCGGAAGACGACCGAGCCGTCGGGGTTCTTGATCTCGCTGATCGCGCGGCGGAATTCGATGAGGTCGTAAGGCGAAGTGCCGGCTGTGGTGAAGCGCCGCGTGATCTTCATAGAAGCAGTCCCCCGATGTGCAGTTGCAGCGTCGGTGGCGGGCACAATTCCGCCATCGGCGGAAGCGCTACGCGCCTTCGCCTGCCACCTACGCGATGTTTGGATTGGGCCAACGGGCCCGTACTGGAGGGCAACGATGACACGATGCTGCCATCGTCATCGTCGCGTCAAAACCAAGCTGCGTGATTCGAGCAGGTGAGTCTACAGCTAGTAGGGTTGTTGCCACACTGGCAGCAGCAACACACAATATGTAGATAAGCGCTGGGATCGGCGCGGGACAATCTGTGGATTATCTGTGGGCCGTTCGGTACGCTTCCGGCGAAAAAGGCGCGGAGTTTCCGTCACTTGTCGGGGGTGGAAAAAACGGGCCCCGAAACTGCCGAACGGAACCAGCCTATGGCGATTCCGGTGCGCCAGACTGTGGCGCATCTGCCGCGCTCGGCACGCTTGCTGATCGCATTGCTCCTGACAGCGAGATCAGCGATGCTGCGCCCGCGAAACAGCGGGCAGGACGATGGGACTTTTCAGCGAGCTATTTTGCTGGTGGGGCGGCAACACCTGGGGCAACCGGATCACGATCTGGCGCCAGGGGCGTCTGGTGGGCAAGGACGAGCTCGGCAACCGATACTACGAGCAGAAGAAGGGTGTCGGGCCGCTAGGCCGACCGCGCCGCTGGGTGACCTACACCGACTTCGCGGAGGCCTCGAAGGTACCGCCGGGCTGGTACGGCTGGCTGCATTACGTCACCGACACGCCTCCCACAGAGGAAAATTACGTCGCTCGGCCGTGGCAGCGTCCGCATCTGATGAATCAGACGGGCACGCCCGGCGCCTATCGGCCGCCTGGCTCTATTCTTGGCCGCGGCGTGCGCGCCAAGACGACCGCGGATTACAAGCCGTGGCGTCCAGAGGCGTGATCGCGCGCGTTAAAGCCACCTCGAGGCTCCCAATTTCGGCCCAAGTCGCGGCCCAGGGAAAGGCACGGCTCGGAGCCGGGCTGCAACGCGGCACAAGGTGGATGATCGATAAGTCTGCAAGTTCGCGTGCGCTGCGCTGCTGGTCGCTGATCGCGGTGAGCGGCGTTGCCGTATGCGTTGCCGGTAGCGCGCACGCCGATCGCATCGAGAACGGCGTCGCCGTTTTCTCCGCGCTCGATAAGGTCACGGCGCGCACGTCGAAGTTCGAGGTGCCGCTCAACAGCACGGTGCAGTTCGGGGCGCTGAAAGTGACGCCGCGGGTGTGCTACTCCCGGCCGCCAGAAGAGCAGCCGAAGACCACCTCGTTCGTCGAGGTCGATGAGATACAGCTCGACGGTCAGGAGAAGCGTCTCTTTACCGGATGGATGTTTGCCGAGAGCCCTGGCCTCAATGCCGTCGAGCATCCGGTGTTCGACGTCTGGCTGACGGACTGTCAGAAGCCGAAGGGCAGCATCGCGCAGCACTCCGGCAGCGGTCAGGATCCTGCCGGTGCCGCGCCCACCGATTCGCAACCTTCCCCCGAGGAAGATCCGTTCGCACCGCGGCGTCGCGTGCGGCGATGAACAGCTTTCGGTGAGGTTCGCATCATCGCGAAATTGCTTCAATTTTCGTGATTTCGATGTGCAATGCCTCATCACATCCTTACCGGAGCGGCGGGAAGAAGTGGAACTAAGTCCGCTGTCGAGGTATTTCCGGCCCGACTGAATAAAGCCATTGGAGTACTACCGATGTTTGCCAGACTTCCCCTTCTGCTTGGTTTGACTGTCGCGGTTGGCGCCGTTGTCGCGCACCCCGTCGCCGCCGCCGAGCGTCCCCCGATTGTCGTCGATGCGGCGCTGCTCAAGACGCTGGATCCCGACAACGACGGCACTGTCAGCCTCGCCGAGGCCAAGGCCGTCGGCGCCGCCACTTTCAAGAAGCTCGACCCAGACAATGACGGCACGCTCGACAAGAAGGAGCTCAAGGGCCGTCTCGGTGGCTCGGCATTTAAGAAGGCCGACCCTGACAATGACGGCACCGTCGATCTGAAGGAGTTCGACGCCGTTATCGAGAAGCGCTTCAAGAAGGCCGATCCCGACAACGATGGCACGCTGGATAAGGCCGAGCTGGAAAGCAAGAACGGCCAGAAGCTCCTCCGGCTGATCCAGTAGCTCGAGCGCTTAGCGGATATGGAATTGCAGCGGGCCTGGAGTGATCTCCGGGCCCGTTTGCGTTGGCGCTAGCCTTCGTTCAGGACTGCAGCGGCGCGCGGCGCGAAATAGGTGAGGATGCCGGCGGCGCCGGCGCGCTTGAATGCGAGCAGGCTCTCCATCATCACTGCGTCGCCGTCGAGCCACCCCGCTTGCGCGGCGGCCTGCAACATCGCGTACTCGCCGGACACCTGGTAGGCGAAGGTCGGCACGCGAAACGTCTCGGTGACGCGGCGCACGATGTCGAGATAGGCGAGGCCGGGCTTCACCATGATGAGGTCTGCGCCTTCGGCGAGGTCGAGGGCGACCTCGCGCAGAGCTTCATCGGAATTGGCGGGGTCCATCTGATAGGAGCGCTTGTCGCGCTGGGCTTTCGAAGACGCGAGCGTGACCGACGAGCCGACGGCATCGCGGAACGGGCCGTAGAACGCGGAAGCGTACTTCGCGGCGTAAGCCATGATCAGCGTGTTGGCGTAGCTGTTCTCTTCCAGTGCAGTGCGAATGGCGCCAACGCGCCCGTCCATCATGTCGGATGGCGCGAGGATGTCGGCGCCGGCTTCCGCCTGCACCAGCGACTGGCGCACGAGCGCCTCGATGGTCTCGTCGTTGGCGATGTCGGATCCGCGAACGAGGCCGTCATGGCCGTGCGATGTGTACGGGTCGAGTGCGACGTCGAGCACGACGCCGACGTCGAGACGGGCCTGCTTCACGGCACGGGTTGCGCGGCAGACGAGGTTCTCGGGATTGAATGCCTCGCGGCCATCCTCGGTGCGCAGCTTCGGCTCGGTGTGGGGGAAGAGTGCGATTGCTGGGATGCCGAGCGCGGCGGCCTGCTCGGCGGCGGCGACGATGTTGTCGATCGACAGGCGCTCGACGCCGGGCATCGATGCGACAGGGAGGCGCTTGTTGGTGCCTTCGATGACGAAGAGCGGCCAGATGAGGTCGTCGGTGGTCAGCCGATGCTCGGCGACCAGGCGGCGCGACCAGCGCGTTGAGCGTGCGCGTCGCAGCCGGATGCCGGGATAGGAGCCGAGTGCCGATGCGCGACCGACGTCGGCGTGGTCGGCGCGGCGTGCGGCGGGGGCGTGATTTTGGGCAGGGATACGGGGCTTCATGGATCTCGTCCGGGGGCGACTTGGTCCAGACTCACCGCAAGAGGCAGGTTTTTGCAAGCCCGGTGCCGGGGGCGCCGCGCGAGGCTAGTCGCAGATCTTCTTAATCTTCCGCTCCGCCATATCGACGTGGAAGTGGTTGCGATGCATCTCGTTGGCCTCCGGCCCGAGGGTGGTGCCGAAGATGCGGCAGGCGGCCGCGTGGGCCTCGCGCAGGAAGCGGCCGCGGGGAGTGTCGACGGGGATGGCTAGCGCAGCAGTGGCGGCGCGGCTCAGGGGGGCGATGGGCTTGTCGCCGGTGATCGAGGATTTCAGCATCGGCCGGTCGGCTGCGGCGGCCTTGTCGGGGGGGCCGCCGAGGCGGGCTGCGACCTGCTGGCGCTTGCTGCCGCCGGGGAGGATGGCGGTGACGACGTCCACGTCGTGACGCGGGGTTTTTGTGCCTGCTCCGGGCTTGGCGGCGGGAGCGGCTTTGTTTTGCTCGGGGGAGGGCGGATTTCCTGCGGCGGCCTGCTTTTCCGCGGCAGCCTGCGCCGCCTGGACGATCTTATCCTCGCGCGCTTTCGCGGCAGCAATATCGCGCTGGGTAGCGCCCCAGCCATCCAGGACGATGACTTCGTCCTTCTTGTCGGTGCCAAAGCCGCGGATATCGAGTGCGTCGACGTAGGCGTGCTGGCTGAGCTTCTTGCCGACTCGGCCGAAGGCGGTGCGGCAGGAATAGTCGCTCATGACCTCGATGGTGGTGATCTTGGCGCCGAGCTGGCGTTTGGCGAGCGGCTGCAGATCCTTGGTGATCCAGGCGTGGAGGGGGGCAAGCATCCCGCAATTTATCAGAGCCGCCGGGGTGAAAGTGACGTTGTCGAGCCGGGCGAGGCGGATGGGGGCGGGGTTGCCGCATTCGCCATCCTTGATGGGCTCTTCGTAGCTGATGAGGACGTTGAGGCCCTTGAG
>CALRVN010000230.1:0-6577 GCA_943371625.1 Hyphomicrobium sp. CS1GBMeth3 | reverse complement strand
AGCTGACGCTCTGAGTAGGACTGCTCGGGCTGCGCTTCAGAGCGATAGAGGTCGCGGACAACCTCGGCGATGGAAACGAGATCACCGGAGTTGATCTTGGCGACGTACTCCTGAGCGCGGCGGCTCCACATGGTGCGCTTGACGCGTGCGCGGCCCTTGAGGATCTCCATCGCCTTCTTGACGACGTTCTCGTCCGAGAGCTTGCGCATGCCGACGCTCGCCAACTTGCCGGTGGGCACGCGGAGCGTGAGCTTCTCCTTCTCGAACGAGATGACGAAGAGCTCGAGCGCCATACCGGCGATCTCCTGCTCCTCGATCGCGACGATGCGGCCGACGCCGTGCGCCGGGTAGACGATGAACTCGGTGGCCTTGAACCCGTGGCGCTGGCTGACCGGCTTCTTCTGCGCGCTCATGAGCTGGCGCGCGGCGGCTGCCTTCTCGGCAACTGCCTTGGGGGTCATCTGCGTCGGGGCATGGGCTGCCTGCGGCGCCGGGATGGGCGCGGTGATCTTCTGGCCAGCAGGCTTTGCCGCGGCGACGGCACGCTGCGGAGCAGCCGCCGGCTTTCCGACGACAGGCTTGCCGACAACCGGCTTGCCGAGCACTGGCTTGTTCAACACAGGCTTGGCGGCGATTGCTGGCTTATGCGCCACTTCCTTAACGGTCTGCTTGACGGCCGGAGCGGTTCCTGCTGTCTTGAGGACAGGCTTCTTGCCCTTTACGGGCGCAGCGGCCTTTGCAACCGGCTTCTTTGCGACAGGCTTGCTTGCCAGAGGCTTGGCCTCAGAGCGACCCGGCTTTTTCGCGGTAGGAAGGGCGCGGCCTGCCTTCTTGCCGGCAGCAGCCGAAGACTTCGCCGAACGCGCGGCGATCGCCTTTTTCTTGTCAGCCATAGGGGTCGTCTCACTTTCTCGTCGGATTTATGAGCCGTACTCGCAGCGATGCACGCCAACCCGGTGCGCCGGCCTGCCTACCAGCGTCCCAAGCGTATATGGTGGATCGGTAACGCCGTGGGGAGCCGATACCGTTCCGGAATTGTGCTCTGAATGGATCCAAGCCGCTCCGCGTTCGGACCAGACAGCGGTCCGATCATTGCCTAGACGGCAACGCGGATGCTCTTTGTTCGCTCCTGTTCCGACTCTGTACCGGGCGTTTCTCGTCATCTAGAATGAGCGTAACATAAAGTTCATTGAAAATGAAGGGCGGCCCTGCGGCAGGGTATGGGCGGGCTTACCGCCGGCGCCTGAATCGTAAGCAATCTGAGAAGGGTGCGAAAAGGTTGCGCATTTTGACGCAACAACTTAGCCGCGCACGCAGCATTAGTCGCCCGAACCGGGATCAGGCGTAAAATACTTTTCGAACTTGCCCGTCTCGTCCTTGTGGGCGTCGGCCTCGGGCAGAGGGTCCTTTTTAGACGTAATGTTGGGCCACGTCTCCGAGAACTTGCGGTTCAGCTCGAGCCACTTCTCCAGCCCAGACTCGGTGTCGGGCTTGATGGCGTCGACCGGGCACTCGGGCTCGCAAACACCGCAGTCGATGCACTCATCCGGGTGGATGACGAGCATGTTCTCGCCTTCGTAGAAGCAGTCGACCGGGCAGACCTCGACGCAATCGGTGTATTTGCACTTAATGCATTTTTCGTTGACGACGTAGGTCATTTATTTCGGATCCGGATCAAGTCCCATTGGCATCATGACAGCTGGGCGCTGCCCGATCGAGGCGGATTTGGCCCGAGCCCACCGACAAGACCAAATCATCTCGCCCTTCCGTTGAAGCGATCGATCTCGCGACGCTCCCTCTTGGTGGGCCGTCCGCTACCAGCCTCCCGCTCTGCGGGCGCGGCCGGCGCCGGTTGACGACTCGCAGCGGCGGGCGAGGGCGCATGAGGTTTGATGGCATCGCCCTCGGCTGTCAATTGCTCATACAGCGCTTGCGCCGCGGCAGAAGGGCCGCGCCGCTCGGCTATCGCCAACACGCGGACGAGCTGCACACGCCGGTGCAGCGCAATGGTGAGCACGTCGCCGGGGCGGACGGTCTGGGCGGGTTTGTCGACGCGGACCTTGTTGACGCGCACCTTGCCGGCGGAAACGGCTTCGCTGGCGAGCGTCCTGGTCTTAACGAAGCGCGCGAACCACAACCACTTATCGAGGCGCTGAGTACCCGCGGGAGCGGCGTCATCTGGCGCGTCGGTGCTCAAACACCGGACTCCTTGGTGCGCTTGGCCAGCTCCTCACGCAGGGCGCCCAAGGCGGCGAACGGAGAATCCGGATCGATACCTCCGCGGCGCGGCGGGGCGGCGGTATGTACTTCGGCTTTGCGACGGTCGTCGCGGCGCTGCCGGTCACCGCCAGGACCGCCGCGACGATGATTGTTCGCGCCGTCCCTGTCGCGCTCGCCGCGATTGCGATCGGGTCCGCGGTCCTTGCCGTGCTGCGGGCGACGATCGTCGCGGCGATGCTGCCGGTGTTCGGGGGCGGGCTGCGTCGTCGTCAGGGGCGGCGGCGGAGCAGTTGCTGCAGCTTGAGCGGGCGGAGCGGCTTGATCGCCGGGCTGGGCCGGCGTCGCCGGGGCACCGCCCTGGCGATGGCGTTCGTTGCCGCGCTGCCTGTTGTTGTTGCGCTGATCGCGGCGCTCGGGCCGGCGTTCGCCGCGCTCGCGCTGGTGACGGCGGGGACGCCAGACGTCCTCGAACTTTACTTCTGTTTCGGCGGCGGGCTCTGCTGCGGCTTCGTCCTGAGCTGCGGGTGCTGCTTCACCTGCTTCGGCGGCGGGCGCCGGCTCGACGGCCGGAGCTTCGGCGGCGGGCGCGGGGGTCGCTTCGACGACAGCCACGGCCTCGACGGCCGGTGCTTCGGCAGCGACTTCTGCCGACGGCGCTGCTTCAGTCGATGCCGACTCGGTGGCCGCTGTCTCAGCGGATGCTGCCGCTGCAGGTGCCGGCGCGGCCGGCTTGATCGGGCGGCGGTCGAGACGGAAGCCGAGCGCCTTCAAGACACCGCCAAGTTCGTCCGGCGAACAGCCGAGCAGCGACATCATCTCGGGGATGACGGTGAAGCCGCCATCTCCCGTGGCGCCCTTCGGCGGCATCGCACCTTCGACGCCGCGCCAGGCGAGAAGCGGGCGGATGACATCGGCCAGGCGCTCGAGCATGTCGAGGCGCACGGCGCGCGGTCCGCACACGTGATAGCCGTAGGCGCGATAGAACGGCTCGGGGACAGCGGCGTCAGGGATGAACGAGGTGAGGCCAGCACGTGGCGCCTCGGGCAACGTGTCGGCAGAAAGGCCGTGCGCACCAGCATTCTTGAGCGCCCAGAGCGTGAGCACCAGCTCGGCAGCTGCGGGCTTCAGCAGGATCGGGAAGTAGATGTTGAAGGCGCCGAAGCGCACGCCGTACTTGCGCAGCTGGGCGCGGGAGTTCTGGTCGAGCGACTTGATCTCCTCGGCGACCGACTCGCGGCGCAGCACACCGAGGTTCTCGCGCAGGCGGAAGGCGATACCACGCGCAAGGCCGGCGACGTCCTCGGCGTTGCCGATGTCGACGAGCGGCTTCAGCTTCTCGGCAATCGTCTGCGTCAGCCACGTCTCGAGCCGCGCCTGCACCTTCTCGCGATCGGGCGCGGACAGGTATTCGTCGGCGAGCAGCGTCACGGTGGGCTTCAGCGGATCGTCGGTCGCCTCGAGCTGACCGATCTCTTCCTCGCGCCAGATCACGCGACCGCGGCGGTTGACGGTGAGCGCATCAGGCTGCGCGGCAGCAACGCGACGGGCGCGCATGCCCAGCTCGCGGGCCAAAACCTGCGCGGCGGCGGTTCGCGTCGCCTTGCCTTGGATGCCTTCGGCGCCCGGATCGAGCTGGAAGCGGAAACCCTTCAGCCGTCCGACGAAATGGTTCTCGACGAGAATGGCGCCGTCGGGCGCGATGTCGGCGTGTAGCTCGTCTTTGTCGCGCATACCCTTCATCAGGGCGCTCGTCCGCAGATCGACGAAGCGCTGAGTTAGCTGCTCGTGCAGCGCATCAGACAGTCGATCTTCGATCTCGCGCGTCCTGCCTTGCCAATGCTCCGGGTCTTTGAGCCAGGAGCTGCGGTTGGAAACGAACGTCCAGGTGCGAATGTGAGCGATCCGGTTGGCGAGGGTGTCGAGGTCGCCATCGGTGCGATCGGCGAGGCCGACCTGCTTGGCGAACCAATCCTCGGGGATGCGCTCCTCGTTGCCGACGAGATAGCCGTAGATCGTAGCGATAAGCTCGGCGTGGCTCTGGCCGGAGATCTTGCGGTAGTCGGGGATCTGGCAGACGTCCCACAGACGCGCGACGGCGGCGGGCGCAACTGCGGTGGCTGCGATGTCGCGATCGGCACTAAGGGTTTCGAGCGCGACGACGTCGTCGGCGGCGCGGGCGCGGACAAGACGCTGAATATTCGGCGACTCGCGCAGCGACTGCTTGAGGCCTTCGAGAGTACGGAAATCGAGCTCGCGATTGCGCCACTGCAGCACGCGGACGCTCTCGAAGTTGTGCGTCTCGAGGCGCTCGATGGTGTCACTGTCGAACGGCTCGGCAGATCCGGTAACGCCGAAGGTGCCGTCGTTCATGTGGCGGCCAGCGCGGCCGGCGATCTGCGACAGCTCCGAGGGCGTCAGGTTGCGATGGTTCTGACCGTCGAACTTGCGCGTCGCGGAAAAGGCGACGTGATCGACATCGAGATTGAGGCCCATGCCGATGGCGTCGGTCGCGACGAGGTAGCCGACGTCGCCGGACTGGTAGAGCGCGACCTGCGCGTTGCGTGTGCGCGGAGACAGTGCGCCAAGCACGACTGCAGCGCCGCCGCTCTGGCGACGGATCAGCTCGGCGATGGTGTAGACCTCAGCCGCGGAGAAAGCGACCAAGGCGGTGCGCTGCGGCAGGCGCGTGATCTTCTTCTGGCCGGAGTAGGTGAGCTTCGACAGGCGCGGGCGCGAGATGAAGTTGGCGCCAGGGATGAGATCGGCGATCGCCTCGCGCATGGTCTGGGCGCCGAGCAGCAGCGTCTCGGAGCGGCCGCGCGCGTGCAGCAGGCGATCGGTGAAGACGTGGCCGCGCTCGGGATCGGCAGCGAGCTGGATTTCATCGATGGCGAGGAAGTCGACGTCGACGTCGCGCGGCATCGCCTCGACGGTGCACACCCAATAACGCGCACGCTCGGGCTTGATCTTCTCTTCGCCGGTGATGAGCGCGACCTTGTCGGCGCCGATGCGATTGACGATCTTGTCGTACACTTCGCGCGCAAGAAGGCGCAGCGGCAAGCCGATCATGCCACTCTCGTGGCCCAGCATGCGCTCAATCGCGAGGTGTGTTTTGCCGGTGTTCGTAGGGCCAAGCACCGCCGTGACGTTGCGGATACGTGCCTCGAGGTCGCTGGCCATCTGGCATCCTCATTTCTCTGGCGATGGCATCGCAGAGACGTTCGCCGAGATCAAGGGCATGATTGCCATTGGCGGGAGCGAAACGCGCTTATTCTAGTCGTCTTCAGCGCCCGTGGCGATTCCGCCGTTGCCGGACCCTATCGCCGCAGGGCGATGCGCTGCTGGTCAGCCATGGTGATGTCGACGCGGTCGGATGTGAGCGAGGCGGTGCCGACGATGGTCGGAACGGTGACGCTATATGGGATGACGATGTTGGCTTTCGGCACCGGGCGCATGACGAGCTCGATGTTGCCATTGACGACCGACGTCGAGCCCTCGCCCGGCTTGTGACCCGAGACGGGCACGAGGCGCACATTGCAGACGTGCTCGGCACCGGCGCGGCGGGCGGGCGTGAAGACCACATCGAAACGCTGCTTGCCGTCGTAGATCGGCAGCTTCTGGTCGCAGGGCTTGGATATATTGCCCAGCGACAGCGCCATGACGGCGCTCAGCGGATCCAGGACGCGCTTGAGCTGATCGGGCTTGACCTGCACGGCGGAAGGCGACGGCGGGTCGAAGGGCGTCACCTTGCTGACCGCGTCGTCCTTGAACGCAATGTTGAGCCCCTTGACCTTCTTCTTCTTGAGGAAGGTCTTCTGCTTGTAATTGTACTTGTAGTCGGAGGGCTGCGCGGCGACGCCACTCTCCATGACGGCGCCCTTGCTGGCCATGTCGCCGCGGTAGTCGAAGATCGCGGTATCGATCTTGGCGTCGGCCTTAAGCTCGTAAGCGTCGCCGTCGATCTTGGAGTTGAAGTGGAAATGGCCGATTTCGCCCAGGGCCGTGAAGCTGACGCGATAGACGGCGTCCACGTTGACGGGGAGGGGGCCATCGCTCGCGGCCATCGCGGCGGCCAGGCCTGCGCCGCCTAGGAGGATCGAGGTGGCTGGAAGGAGCGCAGCAGCGGCTGCTGCCGCCCGTCGAAGTCCGGAAATCATAAACCCCAACACCCTTGAGGACGCGCACTCAGGATGCGGCGGATATTGCGTTTTTACGTCTATTATGTGGCCCCGCGGGGCTCCGGCCATGCTACTGGCGGCCCCTCGGGCCGCTCCAACGCCTTGACGCGGGAGGGGCTCTCGGGCATAGACACCCGCCAAATCCCCCCGGTCCGCTGGCGGGACTTTTATTTCCTGCA
>CALRVN010000229.1:0-6620 GCA_943371625.1 Hyphomicrobium sp. CS1GBMeth3 | reverse complement strand
TCGCGTGGACCATCACGCTCAAGACGACGAGCGGCGAGGACGACGTTCGCGCGGTGTTCGAGTTCGTCGACAGCGACTGTGACCTTTCAATTTCGAATGCGTCGCATGCGGCTGCGCCGGGCGATGCTGAAGACATCGACGCTCTGTTGGCGCGCATCCGCGCGGAGAGCGCTGCTGAGCTGCAGCCGGAAGCTGTGGTTGCCGCCAATGCAGACGTTGCGCTGTTCGCAGCCGATGCTGCGGCCGACGTCGAAAAAACCACACCTCAAGCAGCGGCTCCAAAGGCCGACACGCCCAAGGCTGAAAAAGCTTCGGCCGGTGAAGCAACCCAGCAGACCATTCGCGTCGATCTAGATCGCGTCGACCGACTGATGAACCTCGTCGGCGAGCTGGTGATCAACCAAGCGATGCTCTCGCAGCGGCTGGCAGAAGCCGGCTTGTCGCGCTCATCGGAGTTCGCAACGGGGCTCGACGAATTCGAGCAACTGACGCGCGACATCCAGGAAGGCGTGATGGCCATCCGCGCGCAGCCGGTAAAGTCCGTGTTCCAGCGGATGCCGCGACTGGTGCGCGAAGTTGCAGCGGCCACGGGCAAGAAGGTACGGCTCGTCACCGAGGGCGAAGGCACCGAGGTCGACAAGACCGTGATCGAGCGACTCGCCGATCCGCTGACGCACATGATCCGCAATGCGATTGACCACGGGCTGGAGAAGCCCGAAGTCCGCATGGCAAACGGTAAACGCGACGAAGGCCTCGTCAGACTTTCGGCGACGCATCGCTCGGGCCGCATCGTCATCGACATCGCCGATGACGGCGCGGGCATCAACCGGCCGCGCGTCAGGGCGATCGCGGAGGAGAAGGGGCTGATCCCGCCGAACGCGCAATTGACCGATGAAGAGATCGACAACCTGATCTTCCTTCCAGGCTTCTCGACCGCATCGACCGTGTCCGACATCTCGGGGCGCGGCGTCGGCATGGATGTGGTCAAGCGCTCGATCCAGGCGCTCGGCGGTCGTGTCTCGATCACGTCGCGTCCGGGCGAGGGATCTACGTTTACGCTCAGCCTGCCGCTAACGCTGGCCGTGCTCTACGGCATGGTCGTCAGCGTGGCGGGACAGACGCTGGTGGTGCCGCTGACGTCCATCATCGAGACGTTGAAGCCGAAGCCCGGTGATGTGCACGGCTTCGGCGGTGACTCGCGCGTCATTGCGCTGCGCAACAACTTCGTGCCGTTGATCGATGTCGGGCACGAGCTCGGCTATCGCAGCGACTACATCGATCCCGGCGCCGGCGTGGCGCTGCTGGTGGAAGCTGACGGCGGCGGGCAGAGCGCGCTGATCGTCGACGCGATCCAAGGCCAGCGGCAAGTCGTCATCAAGAGTCTCGAAGCGAACTACGGCCGGGTCGCCGGCATCGCCGCGGCAACCATCCTCGGGGATGGACGCGTGGCTCTCATTCTGGATGTCGATGCGGTCGTCGCTGCTTCGCGCAACGGCGGTCTCAGCTCCGAATCCGTCATGGCACTGGCAGGATAGAACTCATGTACGATTCCACCGCCGTATCTTTTGGGCAGAAGGCCGGCACGGCGCGGGAGCTGATCGCATTCGCCGTCGGCAGCCAGGAATTCTGCATCGACGTCATGCAGGTGCGGGAGATCCGCGGCTGGACGCCGGCAACGGTGCTGCCGCACTCGCAGGCGTTCGTGCGCGGCGTCATCAACCTGCGCGGCGCCGTGCTGCCGATCATGGATCTCGCGGTGCGGCTCGGGTTTCCGCCGGCGGAAGCGATGAGCCGCCACGTGATCATCGTGGTGCAGGTCGGCAGCCAGGTCGTGGGCCTGCTGGTCGATGCGGTGTCCGACATTCTGACGGTCCGAGACGAGGAAATCCTTCCGCCGCCGGATGTCGCATCCGACATGGCGAAGAAGTTCGTCAGCGGCCTGTTGGCCATGGACGGGCGCATGATCAGCCTCTTGTCCGTCGACAGCGTGATGCCAGAGCGCGAGCGGAGCGAGCTGCAATGAGCACCGCGCATGCGATCACCGGCGGGAGGCGGGAGCAGTCGATCATCGATGGCGAGTTTCCGCTCACCAGCGACGATTTCCAGCAGATCGCCGACATGGCCTACAACGACGCGGGTATCGATCTCGGCGAGGGCAAGGCGAGCCTCGTCTACTCACGCCTCGCCAAGCGCCTGCGTGCGCTGCAACTGACGGATTTCCGCAGCTACTGCGAATATCTGGCGAAGGATTCAAGCGTCGCCGAGCGGCAGCAGATGATCGCCGCGCTGACGACCAACGTCACGCGGTTCTTTCGTGAGTCACATCACTTCGAGCACCTGCGCGCGCACGTTCTGCCGCCGCTGGTGGCGAAGGCACGCTCGGGCGGCGCGGTGCGCATCTGGTCGGCGGCGTGCTCCAGCGGCGAAGAGCCCTATTCGATCGCGCTCGGCATTCTCGCGGTGATGCCCGACGCGGCGTCGCTGAACGTGCGGGTGTTGGCGACGGATATCGACCCGAACGTGCTGCGCACCGGCGCGGCCGGCGTCTATGGCGAAGCGGCCATGGAAGCGGTTCCGAAGGAGATGCGCCAACGCTGGTTCGTACCGCATGAGAACGGCGTCAACGGCAAGACGTGGCGCGCGGGCGAAGAATTGCGGCGGCTGGTGACGTTCCGCAAACTCAACCTGATCGGGCAGTGGCCGATGCGCGGGCCGTTCCACGCCATCTTCTGCCGCAACGCGCTGATCTATTTCAAGGAGCAGACGCAGGTCGAGATCTGGCTGCGCTTCGCGCCGCTGCTCGCCCCTGGCGGCCGGCTCTACATCGGTCATTCGGAGCGCCTCTTCGGTGAGGCGGCACCGTATTTCGTCAACGAAGGCATCACGACGTATCGCCTCAACGAAGGGGCGACTGCATGACCCAGATTCGTGTGCTCGTGGTTGACGACTCCGCGACGATGCGCGGGCTGATCTCGCTCGCGTTGCGCCGCGACCCGGAGATCGAGGTGGTCGGCACGGCGAGCAATCCGCTGACGGCGCGCGACGCCATCAAGGCGCACAACCCGGATGTGATTACGCTCGACGTCGAGATGCCGGGCATGAACGGGCTCGAATTCCTCGACAAGATCGTGCGGCTGCGGCCGACGCCGGTGATCATGGTGTCGAATCTGACTGGGCAAGGCACGGAGACGGCGATCGAAGCGATGCAGATCGGCGCGGTCGACTGCATTGCCAAGCCCGCGCCCGGCGATGCGCTGCCGTTCGCCGAGCTGCCGCGGATGGTCAAGGCGGCGGCCGGCGCGCGCGTGCGCTCGCGGCCGGTGATGAATGGCGACGCCAAGGCGCGCGACCAGAAACGGCCGATGGTTGGTGCGTATGAGTCGGACGGGCGGGTGGTGGCGATCGGCTCGTCGACGGGCGGCGTCGAGGCGCTTTCCGCATATCTGGCGCAGCTTCCAGCTAATTGCCCGCCGACGCTGATCGTGCAGCACATGCCGCCGGACTTCACTGCAAGTCTCGCGACGCGGCTCGACCGGCTCAATGCTCCGCGCGTCGTCGAGGCGAAGGACGGCATGCCGATCGAAGCCGGCTGCGTCTATATCGCCCCGGGCGGGCCGAAACATCTCGAGATCGACGAGACCCTCGGCGCTCGCTGCTGCCGGCTGCGTGCCGGCGCTCTGGTCAATGGTCATTCGCCATCGGTCGACGTGCTGTTCAACTCGGTGGCGCGTGTCGCCAAGGCGGAAGCGGTCGGCGTCATACTCACCGGCATGGGGCGCGATGGCGCTCAGGGTCTCATGTCGATGCGCCAAGCAGGTGCCAAGACAATCGGCCAGGATGAGGCGTCCAGCCTCATCTACGGGATGCCGCGGGCTGCGTTCGAAATCGGTGCAGTGGAGCGGCAGCTGCCGCTCGACCGGATCGCGAACGCGGTGCTCGTCATAACAAACCTCCGGGGCCGGTAGGAGAGGAAAGAAAACATGTCACTCGCAGGACAGCTCAAGATCCTCATCGTCGACGACACGACAACGAGCCGCATGTTGGTCAAGGACGGCCTGGAAGGGCTCGGTGTGAAGAACATCTCGCTTGCCGCAGACGGCGAGCAGGGGCTGAAGCATCTGATGACGCAGCCGACGCATCTCGTCATCTCCGACTACAACATGCCGAAGCTCGACGGCCTCGGTTTGCTGCGCGCGATGCGGCAGCACGGGCCGACGCAGAAGACGCCCTTCATCATGCTGACCGGCAAGGGCGACAAGGAGCTGGTGCAGAAGGCGATCCAGCTCGGCATGAACAACTACCTGACGAAGCCATTCACGGTTCCGGCGCTGAAGACGGCGCTCGAGGCGGTGGTCGGCAAGCTGACATGACCCAAGTCACGCTGGCACGAAAACATGTGATGGAGGGCCAGTACCTCGTCTCGGACGATCCCGATCTCGTCCTGACGACGGTGCTCGGCTCCTGCGTTGCTGCGTGCCTGCGCGATCCCGTCGCCCGCCTCGGCGGGATGAACCACTTCCTGTTGCCGGGCGATGCAGAGCGCTGCGCATCGCGCGATGCCGAGCGCTACGGCGTGCACCTGATGGAGTTGCTGGTCAACGGCCTGATGAGCCGCGGCGCACAGCGCGGGCGGCTCGAAGCCAAGCTGTTCGGCGGTGCGCGCACGATCTTCAAGAGTTCCGATGTCGGCGCGATGAACGGCGCCTTCGCGGAGCGCTTCCTGAAGAACGAAGGCATCGCCATCATCGGCGGCAGCCTCGGCGGGTCGTCCGGACGGCGGGTCGAATTCTGGCCGGCGTCGGGGCGAGCGCGACAGAACTTCATCGGCGAGGCGGCGAAGGTCGTCGCACCGCCGGCAGCACCAAAGCCGATGCCGGAGCCACAAGGCGACGTCGAACTGTTTTGAAGAGCCAGGCGAGCACCTGCGGGAATGAAAAAGATGAGCAAACAATCGCAGCAAAGCGCAGAGCACACGCCGATCCCGTTGCTGCTCAACGTGGTCGGAGACGAGCTCCACCACCTCGCCGCCGACGTCGAGCGGCTGCACGCGATCGTCGAGCTGCCCGGCGTGCGCGAGTCGCTGCGGGCTGCGAAGTGCTTCGATGTTCTGCAGGGCATCGACCATGTAACGCAGCATCTTTCCGGGCTTTCGGAGTTCCTCGCGACGCTGGCCAAAACGGCCCCTGAGCACTGGGAAATCGATGCGAGCGCGGCATGCGACGCGCTGCTCATTGCGTCGCTCTGCGAGCGTTTGAAGCAGCCGACAATGCCGCGGCAGGCCGCAACATCGGGACGCGACGAATGCGAGTTTTTCTGAACACCAGGAAATCGTCGTCCAACTTCGCCGACGTGCTCGACGACGTCACACGCTCGGCTGGGATGAGTGTTGGTGCGGGGCCCCGGTACGAGCGGCCGTCTGCAGCGCGTCCGTCCACCGTGCGCACGTCGCGGTTCGAACAGATCGGCGAAATCGCACGCGACCTACGGATGTCGATGTTTTCGTCGCTGCTCGAATCCTATCTCGAGCATCACAACACCCGCAGGCCGCCGCGTCAGTTTCCGTCGGTCGAGCCGCAGGCCATATCCGACGAACTCTCGATCAGCGAACGCATGACGGTCGGCGAACTGAACCGACTGCGGCGGAAATTCGCGCTCGCCAATCATCCTGACAGGGTGGAGCGCGACGAGCGCGAGAATGCGACCCGCCGCATGATGGTTGCCAACATGCTGATCGACCGGGCGGTGAAGCGCCGGATGGTGCGGTGAACTGTCCTGAGCAAAGAGCTCGCAACCGGAACAATTGGAGCAATTGATTTGATGGGACGCCAACACCTCTGAAATAGGATCGACCCCAAGCCGCCAAGCGCGCGGAACGAGATGAGTGGGGTTGGTTCCAAGAGATGTCGGCCGAGAAGAACCTAGCCGTGATGGCCGAGCGCCGCGACACCATTCGCGAGTGGCTGGTCGAGCAAGGCGATGTCGCCGACCTCGAGCAACGGCATCTCGATTCCGGCTCGTCCGAGCAGACCTATTGGCATCACGGATACCAGGCCGCACTCGACGATATGCTAAAGCTGCTCAGTCAATAGCTTCAAAGATACGGCAGCGCGGGCACTCCCATCGCGTCCCCTTGGAGCGTCCTGGATGAATGCGATTGCCGGGAGGGGCGAAATCATGGAACAGCTCGCACTCTCTCTCGAACGCCGCCTGCGCTGAGGCGTAGAAGCCCACCTTGAACAGCGCGTCTGAGCCGATGCATTCGCACAGCCGGCTGCGGATGTCGGCGTCCGACCGGCCGACATGCTTGACGCGAAAGTTGCCGCTCGGGTCTGTGCTGCCCAGCGCGAAGACGCCCGGCGAGCGTCGCGCGATCGCGCCGCTGATGCCATCGAACGTGAGACGATAGGGGCCGAGCAATCCAGTTTTCATAGCGTTGTTCCGGTCTCGTTATTGCGGACGCCCTTATGGATTCTGTCGACCGCAGTAGGCTCTGGCATCACTCGTCCACTCGCCGAAACCGGAACCGACCATGTGTCCGATGACGCGGCAGACGTAGGTCTTCTGGGCGACCTGGTTGTTGGCGCCGGCATGGTAGCGGGCGATAGCCTTGGTCCATGTGC
>CALRVN010000228.1:0-6623 GCA_943371625.1 Hyphomicrobium sp. CS1GBMeth3 | reverse complement strand
GAGCCGACGGACTACTACGACACGGAATCGCAGTCCGGGTCGCTGTTCTTCGACCACCGGTTCGCGCCGGGGCTCGAGCTGCATCACTCGTCGCGCTACACGCATGTCGAGAACGGCTATGACTCGCACCTGCCGATCGTGGTGACGCCGATGCGCGCTGCGACAATCCTGCCGCTCGTTCCCGGGATTTCACCGTCGCTGCCGTTTCTCGATGCGGATCAAACGTGGACTCCACGCCTGCGCTCGCTGCAGTCGACGGAGACAGACGTGTTCAACACTGACACCAATCTTCGCGCCAAGTTCACGACCGGCGCGCTGGAGCACACGGTTCTCGGCGGCGTCGACTACATGAGATATTCATCGCACCTGTTTCAATCGGAGATCCTGATCGACAATCTGGACATTTATTCCGTCTTTGATCCGGCGAATCCGAAGCCGGGTACCCCCAATTTCCCGTTCCCGCCGTTCAACAACGGCTTCGCCGGTACGCCGCAGGTGCCGTGGAATATCTACAATCCGACATACGGGCAAACTCCCTACTACGTAGAGCTGTCAGGGACCGGCATTCGAGGGGTGGCTGCGGATGACGTGACTTTGACCGATCGCGGGACGGAGGTGCAACAGCAGACCGGCATCTACGCGCAGGACCAGCTCAAGCTTGGGCGCTGGGGTGCGGTGCTCGGCATCCGCCAGGACTGGCTCTCCATCGACCAGGATGGTGAGGCGAGCCGCAGCGAGCAGGCGACGACCGGGCGTGCGGCGCTGCTCTACAACTTCGACTTCGGACTGACGCCGTACGTCTCGTACTCGCAGTCGTTCACGCCGCTGCTCGGCACGCGCGTCGGTGACAACATCGGTACCCCAAGGGCCGACACGGTGGTCGCCGATCCGCTCGAGGGCGAGCAGCTCGAGATCGGGTTCAAGTATCAACCCGAAGGCGCGCCGTTCATGATTAGCGCTTCGGTCTACGATCTCGTCGAGCGCAATCAGATCGCCGACATCGATACGCTGGTGACGGCAGTACAGGGTGTCGACATGCGGGTGCGCGGCTTCGAGGTGGAGGGTGTAGGCAAGATCACGCGTGAGCTGACCACCATCGCGTCGTATTCGTACACACAGGCCGAATACGAGAAGTATCCAGGACTCATTCCAGCCAATCCGATGGCTCCGGGAATCGAGAACATCTTCCCGGCTGCGAAGGAGGGTGGACGAGTCGACGGCGTGCCGGAGCACCTCGCCTCGCTATGGGCGATCTACACGCTTCACGATGGCTTCTTCCGTGGCCTGTCGTTCGGCGGCGGCGCCCGCTACGTGGGCGAAGCGGAGAGCACGGGTGTCGACATGGGCACCCTGGAGGCGTTCACGGTCAAGGTGCCTTCCTACACGCTATTCGACGCCATGGTGGCCTACGAGACACCCGACTATCGCTGGCAGCTTACGGCGCAGAACCTCGAGGACGAGTACGTCGTGACGTCCTGTGGGGCCATGCGCGGCGACTGCTTCGTCGGCCAGGGGCGTACAATCACCACGGGGTTCTTCTACAAGTTCTGAGCTACGGTCCGGAGCGGGCAGCCGCTCCGGACACTTCTTGGGAGAGACGCGACGCTTGGATCAGATCGCTGCTTTCGCGACCCCGCTCCTCACGGCAGCGGGCCTTTTGCTTTTTCTGGCCGGCATCGGGCTGCTGCGCCTGTCGTGGCTCGGCAAGCGGCCGCGCAACCTGCCGTTCCTGATCGGCGGCTGGCTGGTGATCGGCGCGGGCTTCTGGGCATTCTTTCGCGCGTATGACGTCGAGGTCGGCACGGCGTATGCGCTGATCGCGGCGGCGGTCATTGCATATGCGGTGATCGTCATCGGGCTGGAGGTGCGGCAGCCCAAGGTGCAGAGGGTGCGCGAGGTTGCGCTCGAGCCCGAGGAGCGCCCGTCCAACCTGTGGCGTGCGACCGCCAAGGCGCTGCTGTCGATCGTGCTTGCGGGCATCGCTGCAATCGGGGTCGGCGTGGCGTTCGCGGTGGCGATGCCGCTCGAGACGCACGATCGCATCGTTGTTGGTGGGCTTCTGGTTCCTATCCTGTGGGGCGGCGGCATGGCCTGGACGTTGAGCGATGCCAAGCTGCTGCGGGCGACGCTGCTGCTCTTGTGCATCTCCGCGCTCGGATATGGAATTGCCTTTCTGCCGAAGGTGTTCGTCTAATGC
Source organism: Hyphomicrobium sp. CS1GBMeth3 (assembly GCA_943371625.1). Lineage (GTDB taxonomy): Bacteria > Pseudomonadota > Alphaproteobacteria > Rhizobiales > Hyphomicrobiaceae > Hyphomicrobium_A. Next base: position 4,426 of record CALRVN010000228.1, on the reverse strand, counting down.
AGGACCGCATCGAGATCGCACCCGCGCCGGCGCGCAAACGCCAGTTCCTGTCGCCGCATTTCGTGCGCAACATGCTGGCCGGTCACTCGGCTCTGGGGCTGGCATTTGCAGCGCTGATCTACATCGTCTGCCTCACCGGGACGGTCAGCGTCTTCATGTTCGAACTGCAGCGGTGGGAGCAGCCGGACGTGCCGCCCGTCGCTCAGGCGTTGAGCGCGGACGCGGTGGGTGCGGTGGTCCGCGCGGGACACGCTCAGGCGCTTGCCGACAAGGCGGCGCACGACCTCTTCATCATGGGACCGAACCCGGCTGCCGGTCTGCAGCGCGTGTTCGTCAACTATCACGATCACGAGTCCGGCGCCGAGGGTAGCTGGCTCGCAGATGCGAATGGGCAGCTGGTGACGCGCACGCATGTGCCATGGACCGAGTTCGTCACCGAGCTGCACATGAGCTTGCACCTGCCGCGCACGTGGGGCCTGTTTCTGGTCGGGCTGACCGGCGTGGCACTCCTGTCGTCGCTCATCTCCGGGCTGCTGTCGCATCCGCGGCTGTTCAAGGACGCGTTCTATCTGCGTTGGGGCGGGTCGCGGCGGCTGCAGGATGCGGATCTGCACAATCGCCTTGGTGTGTGGGGTCTGCCGTTCCATTTCGTGGTGACGCTCAGCGGCGCGCTGCTGGGGCTGTCGACGTTGATCGTCGGCGTGCTTGCGCTGGCGGCGTATGACGGCGATTCCGGGAAAGCGTTCTCATCCATTCTCGGCCCGATGCCGGGTGCCGACGAAACGGCAGCGCCGGTGCCGGATGTCGGTGCGATGGTGCGCCAGGTGCAGGCGGCGAAGCCCGGCGCAACGTTCACGAGCGTCAACATCGGCCACATCGGCGAAGCCGGTCAGGTGGTTCACCTCGGCATGCGCACCGAGGGGCACCTGGCGTTGGCGAACACGTACTACTTCAAGGGTGATGGGACGCCGCTGGGCGACGGAGGATTGGAGACGGGCGGGATCGGCCAGCAGATCCTCGGCGTGCTGCAGCCGTTGCACTTCGGCTGGTTCGGTGGTTATGCCGTGAAGATCGCCTACGCGGTATTGGGTCTCGCGCTGACGATCGTCACCTACACCGGCGTGACGATCTGGCTGTCGCGCCGGCGCGACAAAGGGCGGCCTGCGCCGCGCTGGGAGAGGATCTGGGTTGGTCTCGGCTGGGGTCAGCCGGTGGCGTTGGCGGTATCCGCGATTGTCTCGCTGTACCTGTCCGAAGCGGCGATCCTCTACAGCTATCTGGCGGTGAGCTTTGTGGCGCTGTTGATTGCGTTTCTGTTGCCCGCGGCCGAGGTCGGGTCGCGGTTGCTGCGCCTGGCGTGCGCCGCGGCGTTGACGGGATTGATCATCGCGCACGGAGTGACTTGGGTGGCGCGCGCTGCCGATCCGATGGCGTGGTTCGTCAGTGCGGCTCTCGCCGCGGTGGCGATTGCTTTGGTGATTTCCGCGTTGCCGCGCGGTGCCTTCGCGACATCGGCGGTTGCCGAACGCTCGTGAAGCCGGCGCATTTCGTACGCCGGCTTCCCGCCCTCATGCCGCGTCGCGATGCCAGACAGGGAATGGGTCGTCGAGGCGGGCCCAGGCCTTGGAGTCGATGGTGCCATCCTTCGATAGCTCCAAAAGGCACGCGTCCAGCTCGGCCCTGATTGCCTCCTTGTCCATCTCCGCAGTTCCGATGAAGACCAGCTCCTGTCGCCGGTCGCCCCATTGCTGGTGCCAGCCGGTGTTGATGCGCTCGATGAGGGTTTCATCATCCGGCCAGTTCTTCTTCGGAACGGCGGCCCACCAGTAGCTCATGGCTTCGGTGCGCACGAGCGGGCCGGCTTGTGACATCTCGCCGACGAAGGCGGGACGCGAGGCGAGCCAGAAGAAGCCCTTGGCGCGCACGACGCCGGGCCAGGACTTGGCGAAGAAGGCGTGCAGCTTCGCCGGCTCGAAGGGTCCGCGCGCGCGGTAGACGAAACTCGAGATGCCGTATTCCTCGGATTCCGACTGGTGGTCCTTGAAGCCGTTCAGCTCCTTGAACCACGTCGGATGCTGGTGTGCGGCATGGAACGAGAAGAGACCGGTGTCGAGGATGTCGCCGAGCGCTACCCTGCCGTGGTGCGTCTCGATGATGCGTGCGTCGGCGTTCAATGCGCGGATGATGGATTTGGCGAGTTCGACCTCGTGCGCCTTCGCGATGTCCGTCTTGTTGAGGATGATGACATCGGCGAACTCGATCTGCTCGACGAGCAGGCCGACGAGCGAGCGCTCATCATTCTCAGCCGCTGTCTCGCCGCGGTCCTTGAGGAAATCGTGGGAGGCGTAGTCCTGCAACAGGCCGGCGGCGTCGACTACGGTCACCATGGTGTCGAGGCGGGCGATGTCGGAGAGGCTCTTGCCGCTTTCGTCGCGAAACTCGAACGTGGCGGCGACGGGGAGCGGCTCGGCGATGCCGGTAGATTCGATCAGCAGATAGTCGTAGCGACCGTCCTTCGCGAGACGCTCGACCTCCTTCAAGAGGTCGTCGCGCAGCGTGCAGCAGATGCAACCGTTCGACATCTCGACGAGGGTCTCCTCGGTGCGGGAGAGGTTGGCGCCGCCGCCCTTGACGAGCGCGGCGTCGATGTTGACCTCGCTCATGTCGTTGACAATGACCGCCACCTTGCGCCCTTCGCGATTGCCGAGGACGTGATTGAGGAGCGTCGTCTTGCCGGCACCGAGAAAGCCCGAGAGCACCGTCACGGGGAGACGTGCGTCGGGCTTCGCCTCGGCGTTCGAGAGGTGGGTAGAAAGATCGGCATCCATGCTTCGGCCTCCAATTGCCGTTGTTCGGATGTTATAACATCCGAATTATCGGCAGGCAAGGATGCGGCTGGCCCCGTTCGCGGGGCGCAGCAGGGAGCGCTACGGGGGCTACGGCAAGGGCGTGCGACTGGCGAGCGTCGGTCGCGTGCGCGCCGCGCTCCTCGCGTTGTGCAAGGTGGACGCGGGTTTCACTGCGGGCGCGCCTTATGCCGTGGGCGCTAGCGCACCACTGGGCGATAGGAACGCCGCAGCGACTTCATCACCGTGTCGTTGAGGTTCAATGTCCCGCGCACCATGTCGGGCGGCGTCAGGGCCATCCACTGGTTCAGCGAGATGTCCTTGTAGTCCTTGGTGTTGAAGACGTTGATGACCTGCATCGGCTCGTTGCCGGTGTTCTCGATGTAGTGCGCGAGCGTCTTGGGTACGCACCCGACGTCGCCGGCGCGGAAGTCGAAGGTGCGGGCGTTAGACGTCGCGTCGAACACGGTCATGCGGCCCTGGCCCTTGGTGTAGTACTGCAGCTCGTCGGCGTCGGGGTGCCAGTGGATCTCGCGCATGGCGCCGGGCTCGAGGTCAATGATAAGCGCCGACAAGGTCGTCTCGGGGAAATGGCGGCTATCGATGACCTTGGTGGAGCCCCCGTCGAACTTGGCCGCGGGCGATTTCGACGCGTGGAAGACGTAAGAGTTTGGCGGCGGGTCGTTGGGCAGCTGGCTGCGAACGACGTCGAGCGAGGCGGGGACCGGAAGCTGGAAGATATACTTCTGGTGTGTGGGGAGGGAGGCGAAGTCCTCCTCGGAGACGCCGAAGTTCTTGGCGATGACGCTGCGCGGCAGGTGCGCCATCAGCTCGGTGATGAGCAGGGTCTTGTTCTCGGAGAAGTTGGCGTCGTCGAAGACGAGAACGAACTCGGTGCCTTCCTCCAGCCCCTGGATGGAGTGCGGCACGCCGGACGGGATGAGCCAGACGTCGCCGGGTTCGAGATCATCGACGACGACATGACGCGCGCTGTCGGCGACGGTGAGGCGCGCCTTGCCGGCGGTGATGTACGCCCACTCGGCTTCCTTGTGCCAATGCATCTCGCGCGCGACGCCGGGGCCAAGGCGCATGTTGACGATCGCCATCGAGGTGAGTGAGGGCAGCTCGCGGTTGGTCACTTCACGCGTCCAGCCGCCTTCCTCGAGGCGGTTGTGGGAGAACGCGAAGGGGAAGTGCATGTTGGCGACGAGGCCGCTGTCAGTCTCGGGGGCGGCGAAGAGGTCGGGCATCTGGCGTTCGAGGGTGACGTTTCTCGGGCCTGCGACGGTAGCGCCGCGCTTGCCGTCGATCGGCTCAGGCGGGCTCTGCTTGCTGACGGCTTCCTGCATGTGTCTCGTGCTCCCTCGATATCGCCCGCACTGTATGGGGGGATTTGGAGCGCGATATAATTTCGAAAAGGTATATGAGCGCGTTCGGATGCGCCTAACGATGGGCGGATGCGCCGTTACGGCTGCAATGGCGATGGGGTGCGGACGGTTGCCTAGCGCCCGGCGCGTGCGTAGCTGCTCAACGGCAACGGCCGTGACACCGTCTCGGGATTAGGGTGTTCGAAGGTGAAC
>CALRVN010000227.1:0-6632 GCA_943371625.1 Hyphomicrobium sp. CS1GBMeth3 | reverse complement strand
CCAATTTGAGCTAGGCTGATCGGGGTAGTCGGCCGGAGACGGCTAGTGGTGGGCGCCGGAGCAGGGAAGGAACGGACCATGAGCGAGCAAACAGCGCCTAAGCCGCAGGACGTGTCAGCGACGAAATCGCAGCTCCTGAAGCTCGCCGTCGAGGTCGGGCCCCTCGTTGTCTTCTTCATCGTCAATTCCCGGGCGGGAATCTTCTGGGGTACCGGTGTTTTCATGGCGGCGACGCTCGTCGCGCTGGTCGCTTCCCGCTTTATTTTCGGCCGTATTCCGGTGATGCCGCTCATCTCCGGTGCGTGCGTCGTCGTTTTCGGCAGCTTGACGCTGTGGCTGCACGACGACCAGTTCATCAAGATCAAGCCGACGATCGTAAACGGGCTGTTTGCGGCGGCGCTGTTCGGCGGACTATTCTTCGGTCATTCGCTGCTGAAAGTCGTCTTCGGCGAAGTTTTTCGCCTGAATGAGGACGGCTGGCGTAAGCTAACGCTCCGCTGGGCGTGCTTCTTTACCTTCCTGGCATTGCTCAATGAGGTGGTGTGGCGAACTGTCTCCACCGACACCTGGGTGAGTTTCAAAGTATTTGCCATCATGCCGCTTACGATGGTTTTTGCGATCGCTCAGATCGGCTTACTTAGAGCGCATGAAATACCGGCAGACTGATGTTGTCGCCGGCAGACGATCATTATGCTGACCTTCTGGTCTCAAAGTAATTCTCGCAATAATCTTTGGCTCGGGAACTGCTAAACGCTGTTTTGCTCTAGACGAACAGCATAAACTCGTATTTTCTCCGAACCGAACCGCAACCTATTCCACGCAGGCAAAGGTCGGCATGGGGGCTCGAGGCGTCGCATAATTGCGCGTTTCGAAGCATGCCAACTTTGACCAACACAATTATGACACGTCAAAAGGCATCACGAGAAATGGCGGGGGGAAAGCTCGAGCGATCTCCCATCCATCTGCTGCATCGCGCCGGCCAGTGCGCGAGCGACATCTTCCAGGGGGAGATGGCCGAGGGCGATCTCACGCCGCGACAGTACGCGGTGCTGGTCGCCGTCTCGCAGAACGAGGGCGTCAGCCAGACGCTGCTGGTCGAGAAAACCGGCGTCGACAGATCCACGCTCGCCGACATCGTGCGGCGCATGCTCAAGAAGGGCTTGCTGCAGCGCCGGCGGACGAAAGAGGACGCCCGTGCCTACTCGGTCAAGCTGACCGAAGAGGGATGGAAGATCCTCAAGGCTGCCGATCCTCTGGCCAAGCGCGTCGACGAGAAGATCCTCGCAGTGCTTCCAGGTCAGCAGCGCGAGCGCTTTCTCCAAGATCTGAATTTGATCGTGAAGGCGCTCGGCAAGCTGCAAGACGGCAACGCTGGCTAAACGAGAAACGCCGAGCAAAGCAATTGCCCGGCGTTTTCAATTTCTCAGCATTTCCTCGACTGATTGCGCGTCAGGCCGCGTTGGGAATCAGCTTGCGGTTAATGATCGTTTCGGCGATCTGCACCGTGTTGAGCGCGGCGCCCTTCAAAAGATTGTCGGCCACGATCCAAAGCTGCAATCCGTTCTCGACCGTCGCGTCCTCGCGAATGCGAGAGACGAAAGTCGCGAACTCGCCGGCGGCTTCGACCGGCGTCACGTAGCCGCCTGGCTCGCGCTTATCGACCACCACGACACCGGGAGCCTCGCGCAGCAGGGCACGTGCCTCCTCGGGGCTGATTGGGTCCTCGAACTCGATTGTCACGGCCTCCGAGTGCCCGACGAACACGGGCACGCGCACGCACGTCGCGGTCAGCTTGATCTTGGGATCGAGGATCTTCTTGGTCTCGACCACCATCTTCCATTCCTCCTTCGTGTAGCCGTCCTCCATGAAGACGTCGATCTGAGGAATGCAGTTGAAGGCGATCTGCTTGGTGAACTTCTTGGGCTCTACTTCCTGGCCTGGAACGTACTTGCCCTTGGTCTGCGACCACAGCTCGTCCATCGCGTCCTTGCCGGCGCCGGAGACTGACTGGTAGGTCGAGACGACGACGCGCTTGATCTTGGCGGCATCGTGCAGCGGCTTCAGCACGACGACGAGCTGCGCCGTCGAGCAGTTGGGGTTGGCGATGATGTTCTTCTTGGTATAGCCCTTGATCGCGTCGGCGTTCACCTCGGGCACGATCAGGGGCACGTCCTGGTCGTAGCGCCAGCACGAAGAGTTATCGATGACGATGCAGCCCTTGGCGCCGATGCGCGGGGACCATTCCTTCGACACAGCCGAGCCGGCCGACATCAGGCAGAAGTCCGCCTTCGAGAAATCGAACTGCTCGAGATCCTGGCATTTCAGGGTTTTATCGCCGAACGAAACCTCAGTACCGAGCGAGCGGCGCGAGGCGATGGCATAGACCTCGTCGACAGGGAACTTGCGCTCAGAGAGCACATTGAGCATTTCGCGGCCCACGTTGCCCGTGGCGCCGACTACGGCGACCTTGTAACCCATGGAAAGACCCGGTTTTCCGACGCGGCGTCATTGCCGCCCCTGCGGCGTCACTTACGCGCGGATGCCGCCCCGCGCAAGTGGTAGGGGCTTGGTGGCCGGCCTCACGGCGCAAGATGTATTCCCGCGGTAAAATACCTCGGGTCACGGTTTTACCGCGCCTAGGCGGTCAGGGTTTTGAGCTCGGCGAGGATGGCGGAGCCCATCTCGGCGGTGCCGACCTTGGTCATGCCGGGCTGCATGATGTCGCCGGTGCGCAGGCCGGCGGCCAGGACGCCGGCGATTGCCTTGTCGACGAGGTCCGCTTCCTTGCCCATGTCGAACGAGTAGCGGAGCGCCATTCCGAACGAGGCGATGGTGGCGATGGGGTTCGCCAGCCCCTTGCCGGCGATGTCGGGAGCGGAGCCGTGCACGGGCTCATAGAGCGCCTTGCGCTTGCCCGTCTTGGGATCGGGGGCGCCGAGCGAAGCCGACGGCAGCATGCCGAGCGAGCCTGTCGCCATGGCGGCCTCGTCGGACAGGACGTCGCCGAACAGGTTGTCGGTGACGATGACGTCGAACTGCTTGGGGTTGCGCACGAGCTGCATGGCGCAGTTGTCGGCAAGGATGTGCTCGAGATTCACGTCGGGAGCGTAGGCTTTGTGGGTGGCAGTGACGACCTCGTTCCACAGCACGCCCGTCTTCATGACGTTGCGCTTCTCGGCCGAGTGCACCTTGTTGCCGCGCTTACGGGCCAGGTCGAACGCGACCTTGGCGATGCGCTCGATCTCGCTCGTCGTGTAGATCTGCGTGTCGATGGCGCGCTTCTCGCCGTTCTCGAGCGTGACGATCTCCTTCGGCTCGCCGAAATAAACGCCACCGGTCAGCTCACGCACGATCATGATGTCGAGGCCTTCGACCAGCTCGCGCTTCAGCGAAGAGGCGTCGGCGAGGGCCGGGTAGCAGATCGCGGGGCGCAGGTTGGCGAAGAGGCCGAGATCCTTGCGCAGACGCAGGAGGCCCGCTTCGGGGCGCACCGCGTAAGGGACGCCATCCCACTTGGGGCCGCCGACAGCTCCGAAGATCACGGCGTCTGCTTTGTCGGCCTTGGCCATCGCCGCGTCGGAGATAGCAACCCCGTGCTTGTCGTATGCGGCGCCGCCGACGAGGTCGGTGTCGGTTGCGAACTTGACGCTGCCGGCCTTGTTGAGGAAGGCGATGATGCGCTCTACCTCGGCGATGGTTTCGACGCCGATGCCGTCGCCGGGGAGCAGAAGCAGGTTGTAGGTCATCATTCGCTCAAGGCCTTCGTGAGGAGAGAGGAAAAAGCGCGGTAGTGCTATCCGCTCGTCATCGCGGCGGCAAGTGCCCGGCGAGTGTCCGCAAGGCGGGTCAGCCGATGAAGGGGAGGGAAGCGAAGAAAAAGAAGCCGTTGAGGGTCAGGAGCGTGCCGACGACGCCCAAGGCTCCGCTCAGAATGAGGAGCGTCCAGCCGCCGGTGATAATGGCCACCGACGCGAGCACGATCGCTATCTGCAGCAGCGCTTGGCCGTAGTCGAAGTAGGGGTCTTTCGCCATCGCCCGGTCGCGCTGCGCTTCGAGGGACCGCGCCTTGAGCGAGAGCTCTTTCGTGCCTTCTCCGGTCTCAGGCTCGGACGTGTAGCGTGCCTCGTCCTTGCGGAGAGTGGCAATCCTTTCCTCCACTGCCGTACGGGCCTCCGCGGGGATACCTGGCTGCGTCGCGAGCAGCACCTCGAACTCGGAGATCTGCAGGCGGATCTCGTGGCGGCGGATGTTCTTGGCCTGGAAGAATGCCCAGGTGTTCGCCGCCTCGATGTTGCGGGCGGTACCGTCCTTGGTGGCATTGCCGCCGCCGACGCCAGCGATGGCGAGAATGACGGCAAGTACGCCGATGTAGACGGCGATCAGCCGGTCGCGACCCGTCTTGTCACTATCAACGGCTTCGGCCAGATCCTTGAACGACATCTATTCCCCCACCTGACGCTTGAACTAGACGTGGTCTTCGGGCGGGGCGTCGATGCTGCGCGACGGAAGCAGGTCGCTGCGATCGGTAGGCGCCCCGTCGGCACCGAGCCTGTAGACGATGGGCGCGCCGGTCGCCAGTTCGCGGCTCAAGATCTCCTCGCCGGAGAGATTTTCCAAATTCATGATGAGGGCGCGCAGGGAGTTGCCGTGGGCGACGACGAGCACCGACTTTCCGGCTTGAAGGTCCGGCCAAATGTGCGCGCGGTAGTACGGCATCACGCGATCTTCGGTGTCTCTGAGGCTTTCGCCGCCGGGCGGGGGGATGTCGTAGCTGCGGCGCCAGATCTGCACCTGCTCCTCACCCCAGCGTTCCCTGGCTTCGTCCTTGTTGAGGCCGCAGAGGTCGCCGTAGTGGCGCTCATTCAGCGCTTCCTCGAAGTGGATCGGGATCGTGGTCTCGTCGAGTTCGGAGAGGATGATGTCGAGCGTACGCTGGGCGCGCTTCAGCTTGCTGGTATAGGCGACATCAAAGCTGACGCCTCGGGCGCGCAGCATGCGCGCTGCAACGAGGGCCTCGATAAGTCCCTTCTCGGTCAAATCTGGATTGCACCAGCCAGTGAAAAGATTGAGGCGATTCCATTCGCTCTCGCCGTGGCGCACGAGCACGAGGGTGCGAGTGGTTTCGTCTGCTGGCACGATTGGACGAGCTTCCACTTGTTAGAGCCCCAACACATCGGACATGGAATATAGGCCCGGTGCCTTGCCGCGGCCCCACAGCAGCGCCTTGACGGCGCCGCGGGCAAATATCGAGCGATCGCCGGCAATGTGCGCCAACTCCACGCGCTCGCCCGGGCCGGCGAAGATCACCCGGTGGTCGCCGACGACGCTGCCGCCGCGCAGGGTGGCGAAGCCGATGTCGCCGCGCTGACGCGGTCCGGTGTGTCCGTCGCGCGCTCTGACAGCGTGCTTATCGAGGTCAATGCCGCGCCCGTCAGCAGCGGCAGCGCCAAGCATCAGTGCGGTGCCGGACGGCGCATCGACCTTATCGCGGTGGTGCATCTCGACGATCTCGATGTCGAACTCCTCGTCCAGGGCCTCGGCTACGCGGCGGGCGAGGGCGACGAGCAGGTTCACACCGAGGCTCATGTTGCCGGCCTTAATGATGGCGCAGTGGCGCGCTGCGGCGGCGATCTGTGCCTCATCCTCGGGTGAGAAACCTGTCGTGCCGATGACGTGCACGGCGCGAGCGTTCGCGGCGAGGCCGGCGAATTCGACCGTCGCCTTGGGGCTGGTGAAATCGAGAATGCCGTCGCAGCGCGAGATCGCATCGAGCGCGTCGGACGTCACGGCGACGCCCAGGGGCTTCAAGCCGGCAACCTCACCCGCATCGGCGCCGATGATCGGCGAGCCGGGGCGCTCGACCGCCCCAACGATGGTGCAACTGGCGGCATGGGCCGTGCGCAGAAGCTCTTGGCCCATACGCCCAGCAACGCCCATCACGGCGACTTTCATTCGGAAACCTCGACGTCGAGCGACAGCATGCGGCGCGATATAGCAGCACACACGGCAAAGAGGGAAGCTGGGCCCATGGCTGAAGGCCAAATAGCGCGGCAGAAGCTTGAAATGGGTGAAGGCTGGGTCAAGAGCTGAGGTGTCTCACTGCCGGTTTGCCCGGTCAGTCCCAAGCGAAGGCGGTCTTCTTCAACCGGGCAGACCCGAAGCGCTCGAAGGCCGCGCCGACCGGGCGCCCGCCTCGCCGCCAATAGAAGTCCGAGGCGATCGTGTTGTCGGCCAATGCCCAGATGAGCAACCCGTTCAGTTGCCGCCGGTCGAGGTGGTGACGGCACGCTTCGAAAAGGCATTCGCCAAAACCCAATCCCTGGTAGGTCGGCTCGATGTAGATCTCGTAGATCTCGCCCTCATACCTGCCGCGCGACCGCGCCGGTCCGAGCGTCGCGTAACCAACGACGGTGTCGGCGACTTGCAGAACGAGGATGTCGCCGCCCGACTTCATGGTCGTGCCCCACCAGTCGGAGGTGCGGCGGCGAATCATGTTGTCGAGGTGAAGGTGCGGAATGATCCCACGATAGGCACTGGCCCAGCTCGTGCGGAAGACGTTACTCAGGGCCGGGCCATCAGAAGGCTCCGCGGGACGTATCTCGCAATGTGAACTCTCACCCAGCATTTGAGGA
>CALRVN010000226.1:0-6634 GCA_943371625.1 Hyphomicrobium sp. CS1GBMeth3 | reverse complement strand
ACTCCATGGTGCGCGAGCTCCCGGCCTTTCGCAGCGTTGAGGACGCCTGGTTCAGCCGCGAGGCGCAGGAGTGCGGCAAAATCCTCCGCCGGCCCGAGGGAGTAGAGAAAGTCGTCCGCCTTCTCGCCCAGGCCCTGTCCGGAGAGTTGCGCGAGACCGCCTACGCTTTGGCGGCCGAGGTGACAGCCAGCGACCTGACGATCAAGGCCGACGAGCGGGACTTCCTGGCCCTACTGCAAGAGGGCCTACAACTCGATGAACTTACCTGCGCTGCACTGCAGCGGGCCGCCCAGGCACGGCACAAGTCCGTGTGATAGTGCGCTCAGCGCTTGGCGTCGCGGCCGAATGCGGGCAATAATTTCCACAATCGATCGGATGGAGTTCATAAGTCTAACCCAATCTTTATCCGAATTTGTGATCGAATTGTCTATCTGAAGACTCTCCCCGGACGCTGCACGCAAGGCACTTGCCAATGAACGCGCGCGAGGATGCCCTGGAGTTTGACGACGCGCCGCACGCACCTATCGCGCTCTTCGACGAGTTCGGAAGATTGCACGGGTGGTCGCCGACCTTCGCCGATCTCTGCGCTCTGACCTCCGCCGAGCTCCGCGACAGGCCCGCCACGGACTTTTGGCCCGAGGTCGATGCGGGTCAATGGGTCGATATCTGGCGCCGGATCCAATCCGATAGCTCGACCCTGATCATCCAGGTCCAAGAGCACCGGCGAAAGACCTCCGCAGAATTTGTCGAGCTGGAGATCGGCCGCTTCGTCTTTGCCGGTCGCCCCCTCGCCAAGGTTGAACTGCGCCGGTCGGCAAGGCTGCATTTGTTGCAGCAGGAAATTCTCGAGGAGATGGCGTCGGGCGCGCCGCTGAAGTCCGTGATGGAGACCCTGTGTCGACGGGTCGAGACGATGATCCCATCCGTCACCTGCTCGATCATGGCGATCACGGCGGAGCAGGAGCTGCTTCACATCGCCAGCCCAAGTCTGCCCGAGCACTACCAGCGCGCCATCAACGGCATTGCCATCGGGCCCAAGGTCGGCTCGTGCGGCACGGCGGCATTTCGCGGTGAAGCGGTGGAGGTCCACGATATCGACACCGACCCGCTATGGGAGGAATATAAGCATCTGGCGCTGCCGCTCGGTCTGCGTGCGTGCTGGTCGAGCCCGATCAAATCAGCCGAGGGCAAGGTGATAGGAGCTTTCGGCTTTTACTATCCCCGGCCACGCAGTCCTTCATCGCTCGAGCGTCAGATCGTCGCCTCCTGTCTGCATCTGGCCATGATCGCATTCGAGCACGAGGATACGCGCACGCAGGCCTACGAGTTGGCGTTCACGGATCCCCTCACACATCTGGCAAACCGCGCCCGCTTCCAGCAGCGCGTTGCTGAGAGCCTCGCGATCGTCGCCGAGACCGGGCAGCGCGTCGTTGTTCAATACATCGGCCTCGACAATTTCCGCGCCGTCAACGAAATGCTCGGGTACGAGGCCGGCGACGAACTGCTAAAGGTTGTGGCCGGCCGGCTGGCCGGCCTGGTCAAGGATCATGACGCGATCGCGCGCATCGGTGGCGACGAGTTCGCACTGGTGCAGGTTGGCAGCCACTCGGACGAGGACATCGCTAATCGCGCGCGATGCATCATCGAGCTAGTCGCGGAAGCCGTTCCCTTGGGTGATCAGCGCCTGCAGCTCGGCGCCAGCATCGGCATTGCCATCGGACCCGACGATGCTTCAAGCGCGGCCGACCTCATCCACGATGCTGCCCTCGCCATGCGCCGCGTAAAGGAGCTCGGACGCGGCGCGTACTTCTTCTACGAGAAGGAACTCAACGAGCGCATGCAGCGCCGCCGCCAGGCGGAGGCGGATCTGCGCAACGCTCTAGCGCGCGATCAATTCGAGCTCTACTTCCAGCCGATCTTCAACCTGCGCACCGGCACCATCGAGGCTGCCGAAGCTCTACTGCGGTGGTTCCATCCCGAGCGCGGCACGGTGCGCCCGTCGGAATTCATTCCGCTCGCCGAGCAGTGCGGGCTCATCGAGGACATCGGAGCCTGGGTCATCCGCAAGGCGTGCATGGAGGCAGCCAAGTGGAAGTCCGGCATCGCCGTCGCGGTCAATCTGTCGCCGCGCCAATTCGAAGCCCCGGGCCTTGCGGAGATGATTGCTTCGGCGCTAGGCGCTTCCGGTCTCAACCCCTCGCGGCTCGAACTCGAGATCACCGAGTCCGTCCTATTGTCCGACAGCCAGGCGAACACCGCCTTGCTCGACCGGCTGAGTGAAATGGGCCTCTCCATCGCGCTCGACGATTTCGGCAGCGGCTATTCCTCCTTGAGCTACCTGCATCGCTTTCACTTCGATCGCATCAAGATCGACCACTCGTTCATCCGCGACATTGTCCGCAATGACGGATCGCTCAAGATCGTCCGCGCCATCGTCATGCTTGCGCACAGCTTGGGCCTCAAAGTTACGGCCGAGGGCGTCGAGACCGATGACCAACTGGCCGCAGTGCGAGGCGAAGGCTGCGACGCCGTGCAGGGCTTCTATACGGGGGCCCCGGTGCCCGTGGCCGACTTCGTCTCCCGGTTGAACAGCGCGGCCGGCGTACAAGTTTCTGCTGCCTGAGCGGGCAGAAATCCCTCGAACTCTTTCCCTCCAAAGGTTACAATGTTGCACTTCGCCGTCCGCGCGACGGCGCACCAATAAGCGCGGGCCATAGCCCCGGTTCTGGGAGAAAACGATGAAGTTGCCGATTATCGCACTGCTGCTGTCCGCCTCGCTCCTACCGCTCGCCGGCGGAGCCAAGGCCGCATCGATCGCGTCGGGAAAGAAGCTCGAGGTCCACGTCGACGAGGCGAAGGTCGAGGACGAGAAGAAGGCGCTGTGGGCGCAGTTCGGCGGCTGGTGCGCCATCGCCGAATGGCATCCCGCGATCAAGACCTGCGAGGAGAGCAAGGAAGGCGACGTCGAGTACCGCACGCTGACGCTGCAGGATGGCGGCAAGATCAAGGAGAAGCTGCTCGATAAGGGTCCGGCCAGCTATCGCTACGAGATCGTCGAGAGCCCGCTGCCGGTCAAGAACTACGAGGCCCAGTTTTCCGTAACGCCGGACGACGATGATCTCGACGAGGTCAACATCGTGTGGGCCGCGACCTACGATCCCGCTGACGGCAAGGAAGCTGCCGACGCTCGCAAGACGATCGACGGCATCTTTAAGGACGGAATCGGCAACATCAAAACCAAGCTTGGCGACAAGGTCGTCGACCGCAAGAAGAAGAAGGACAACGATTGAGCCTTCTGCGCTTCAGCCGATGCTGTTGGCGAACGCGCCGATGGCATCGGCCGCGAGCTTTAGATTGCCGGCGCGCGTGAACCCGCTGCCGCCGCGCGGACCGAGGTCGTGGTCGCCGTCCGGCGCCCAGGCAAACTGGATCTTCGGTGAAAGCCCGTAGCTTTCGACCTCCGCCTTGGTGCCGAACGGATCGCGCTCACCCTGCACGATGAGCGTGGGGCACTTCAGTGATTCCAAATGAGCCGTGCGCAGGTTCTCCGGCTTCCCCGGTGGATGGAACGGATAGCCGAGGCAGACGAGCCCCGCGATGCGGCAGGCTGCAAAGAGTTCGTCCGCGACGAGGCTCGCGACCCGGCCGCCCATCGACTTGCCGCCGATGAACAACTTCTGCCCCGGCGAAAGCTCGGCTCCGATATCGGCAACCGCCTGCAGATACTCGCCTTTCAGCGTTTCGGCGCGGGGCGGTGGCCGTCGCTTACCGCCGTGCCGCCGCGCGGCCATATAGTCGAACTCGAATCGGCTTACCTGCATTCCACGTTCTGTGAGGAGCCCCGTCATTTTCTCGAGGAACGGGCTCGTCATCGCTGCGCCGGCGCCATGCGCCAGCAGCAAGCGTACGTGTGCATCGCCGGGTCCGGCGGTGAGGAATTCGGTCACGGATCGGACGCCGCCTCTATCGACTGTGGTTAATCTCTGCTTGCAACGGAAGGTCGCTTTTTAGCCGTAGCGGGCTACTATGGCCTGAACATTGCTAGCCTAAAGATTGATGCTGGGGGAGCTATGCAACGCGCCCGTTTAATCATTCTCCTTGGATCGCTTTTGGCGGTCTCCGCGGCAAGCGCAGAGGACAAGAAGCCCGTCCCCGCCCCGGTCGAGGCCAAGCGCACTGCGGTGCCGCCTCCCGCGCATAAACCGCCGACGCCCGCTCCTGCCGCCGGAGCCACGAAACAGGCGGACAAGAAAGACGGCAAGGATGCTAAGGACGCGAAAGACGCCAAGCCGAAAGTACCGAAGATCCTCGCCCGCGATCTCTTCGGTCGCTCCATAGTCGCCGCCGCCCTCAACCCGAAAGCCATCGGCTGGTACTCCAAGGGCTGCCTCGCAGGTGGCGTCCACCTCGCCGACGCCGGCCCCGATTGGCAGACCATGCGCCCTTCGCGCAATCGCGCCTGGGGACACCCGAAGCTTCTCGCCCTCGTCAAGCGTCTCGCCTCCGAGTCCAAGCAGGACGGCTGGCCCGGGATCCTCGTGGGTGACATCTCCCAGCCGCGCGGCGGGCCGATGCTGACCGGGCACGCCAGCCATCAGGTCGGTCTCGATGCCGACATCTGGCTGACGCCGATGCCCAAACGCGTCCTGACGCGCCGCGAGCGCGAGGAGACCCCGGCGACCTCGATGCTCGACAAGACCAGCCTGTCGGTCGATCCCAAGGCCTTCACGCCCGCACACGTTGCGCTCATCAAGCGCGCCGCATCCTACCCGCAGGTTGAACGCGTGTTCGTGCACCCGGCGATCAAGAAGGCGCTCTGTGAAGCTGCCGGCAAGGACCGTGCGTGGCTCTATAAAGTGCGGCCCATCTGGGGGCACTTCTACCACTTCCATATCCGCATAGGCTGTCCGAACGGCAACTGCGAGACCCAGCCGCCCGTGAAAGCGGAAGACGGCTGCGGACCCGAGCTCAAGAGCTGGCTGAAGGATATCGAAGCGTCGCTGAAAAAGGCGAAGCAGAAAACCCCGGCTGAGGATCTGCCAGTGGCGACGACCGTCGAAAAGCGTCTGCTTACGCTCGATCAGCTGCCGGCCGAGTGCAAGACCGTGCTCAACAGCCCGGCCGGGCCCAAGCCTGCAGACGAGGCGATGGCTTCGACGCCCGCCGCGGCCACCAGCAAGTAGAAATCCGGCCTTTAGGGTCATGTTACTGTGATCTAATCTGCGCACAGTGCCGGGCGACGATTAGGGGGAGTGAAGCATGGCGGACGTAGCTGCGACGGGAGACGTTTTGTCTGCCCCGGCCCCGAGCCCCAGCACGAGCCCACGCACGGTCTATGCAGCGGGCGGCGGCCGCAAGTTCGCGTTCTCGTTCGTCTTCCTCCTGCTCCTGCCCTTCTTCGTCAGCCTGGCGCCGATGCTCGTCTGGCGCATCTCGCAGGGTCACTGGAACGGCACCTTCGGCCTCGTTGTTCTGGCCATCGCTTTCACCTTCATCATGTTCCTGCTCACCATCGAGCTGATGCACTCGCTGATGGCGCGCATCGAACTCGGCGAGAAGTCGGTGAAGATGACGCTGCCGGCCGGCCGCGGCCCGACGCCCATCGTCCGCTACCGCACGCACGACATCCCCTACGATCAGATCAAGGCCGTCGAGACCCGCCGCGAGATCTACGGCGGCTCCATCGCGCCGGTTCTGTTGCTGGGTGCTCGGCTCGTCCTGAAGGACGATACCAACGTGAAGCTCGGCTACGTGAGCGAGGCCAATTCCGACCCCTGCTTCCCCTATCCCGAGATCGCGCAGGAGATCGCCGAGCGGGCCGGGCTGAAGGTCGAGCACAAGGGCAACGTGCGTCGCTCCCTGCAGAAGAAGTACTTCGGCTTCAAGAAGAGCTTCTTCGTGCCCGACGACGGTGTCGTCGAAGAAGCCGAGATCGACGCGCTCAATAAGAGCCACCGGCGTTGGGTGATGCGCATCATCACTCTGATGTTCGCGCTGGTGATCGGCGGCATCGCGCTGGATATCGCCTTCCCGCCCAGCAGCGGCCTGCCGCCCGCGCTCACCAGCATCACCAAGGTCGTGAAGAACTCCCTGACCGGCGCTTCCACCCCGGCCACCAAGCCGCAGCCCGAAAAGAAGAAGTAATCCGCTCTGACGTGCGCAGTCGCGATCTATGCTGTAGATAGACAGCATCGTGACTCACAGCGGAGAAACCGCTCATGGCCAGCCTTCGTTTTCTCGCCAGCGTATTCGCGCTCATCGCCGTCGTGGCGCTTGTTGCGGATATGACGCCGGCGCTCAACGGCACCGGCCATTTCGAAGCCCACAGCGTTATAAATTACTGGACCGAGCTGGCGCCCGCATCGCTGGTGGCGACGCGCGCCAACATAACCGCCATGACCGCCGAGTGGGTATGGAACCCGGTGCTGCTGAGCATCCTCGGCGCGCCGATGTCATTGCTGTTCGGGACATTGGCGATCGTGTGCGGATACTTCGGCCGTCACCGCGCGCAGATGAAGGTGCACGTGAACTGAAGCGACACGGCGCTTGCCGGAGACCGCAGTACCCCCTCTTGGCCGCGTAGCGGCATGGGCGCAAGGCGCCCCGCGCCTTGTGGCGCGGCCATCAACTTGCT
>CALRVN010000225.1:0-6635 GCA_943371625.1 Hyphomicrobium sp. CS1GBMeth3 | reverse complement strand
ACTGACAGCCGATCCAAGCCGATCTGGTCCTGGACGTAAATCCCAGTCTGCGCGAGCCGTTGATCCGAGCTGTCCCGGAAGGCAATAAACGTCGACGTGTCGCCATAAACTGGGTTGTAGACATCGATGTCGGAGCCGAGGTCCTGGGTGATGGTCGTCTCTTCATCGAGATGCTGGTAATCGACGCCTACCATCAGCTTGTGCGTCAGGAACCCCGTCCGGAACTTCGCCTCGACGTTGGTGTCGACCGTGAAAGCCTTGATGTCCGCCCACTGGCCGAGTGCGTAGCGGCTGAGGGTCGTATCGACGAGACCCGGCGTCGACAACGGAAGCAGCTGCTGCACCACGCCGTCTGTGTGCATGTAGCGAAGGTTCTGCCGCACGGTCCACGTCTCGTCGAAGCGATGTTGGAGAGCGTAGCCGACCGATTCTTGATCGGCCTTGTTCACGTTGAGCCCCGGCTCGCCGAGGAAGCGGCTGCGCGGGATTGTGCCGTTCGGGCTGGGCAGAACGGTGCCGACTGCCGGCACGACGTTATAGAGACCGACGTTGGGATCGTGCTGCACGCTGGCGAGCAACGTTAGCGTCGTACTGCTGTCCTGATACGTCAACGACGGCGCGATCCAGTAGCGCTCCTTCTCATTGAAATCGACCTGCGAGTCCGTCGAGCTGGCGAGGCCGCTGAGACGATAGAGCCAGTGCTTGTCTGAAGTGATCGGGCCGCTGAAGTCGAACGCGGCTTCGACATGGTCGAAGTTGCCGAACTGGAACTGCAGTTCGTGGAAAGGTTCGTCCGTCGGCCGCTTGGAGATGGCATTGACGATGCCGCCGGGCGACGACGACCCGTACAGCATTGATGCTGGGCCGTGCAGCACTTCGAGCCGCTCCAGCCCATAGAGTTCGATTTGCGGCGTGGTGAACGCGGTTGCGCCGCCGAGCACCTTCAGCCCGTCGAGGTAGCGGTCGAGCGCGAAGCCCCGTGAATAGACGATGTCGTAGCCGGCAAACGCCGTGCGTGTGTCTGCAGCGACGCCCGACGTGTACTGCAGCGCCTGCTTCACGCTTTGTGCCGCCTGCTGGTCCATCTGATCGCGCGTCACGACCGAGACCGCCTGCGGTGTTTCGAGCAGCGGCGTGTCGGTCTTCGTTGCCGTGGCGCTGACGCCGGCGACAAAGCCCTTCACCGGGCTGGTGCCGGTCTCTTTGCCCGTGCTCGGCGAAGGACTCGCCTGGGCCGGCGTCGGCGCAGATGCGACGGACGGCGTCACGGCCTTCGCTTTCTTCGCCTTCTTGATTGTTTTCGCAGGTTTCGGGGGCGCGGCCTCTACCGTGACGGGAGGCAGGTCCGTGGCTTTCGGTGCAGTCTGCGCCCAGGCCGTGCCGGCAACTGACAGAAGGACAGAAGACACAACCACACGCCGCGCCAGGCTGGCGCGGTGACCCGGCTTTGAACAACGCATTACGCTTACCTCGGGTGACGCTTTACCGGGGCGCCCAGAGGTAGGGCGTCGCGTCAATTACAAAGATATACCTTACACCAGAGTTCAAGAATTGAACTTGGTCCGCCTTTGCAATCGCCAATCCACGTGGCGTCGCAGGCACACTGGCGTGTACTGCATCTGATAGCGAATTGGCCTACGACTTCACCTTCACGTAACGGCCGGGCGCGTCTTCGATCACGCCCAGCTGCTCGCCCGGCTCTCGCTGCACGGTCCATGAGCCCGAGTGTTCGTGCAGCCACTCGGCCCACAGCGGCCACCACGATCCCGGATGCTGCTTCGCCGTCGCGACCCACTGGTCAAGCGTCTTGGACCCGGCCTTGCCGTCGGTCCAGTACTGGTACTTCACCTTCTCCGGCGGATTGACGACGCCGGCGATATGCCCCGAGCCAGACAGCACGAAGTCGACCTCGCCGCCGAATATCTTCGCCCCTTCGTAGACCGACTTCGCCGGCGCGATGTGGTCCTCCTTGGTGGCGAGTTCGAACACCGGGATCTTGACCTTGCGCATGTCGAGGCGGGTTCCCGCGACCACCAGCTCGCCCTTCGCCAGTCGGTTGGCGTTGTAGAACTCGCGCAGGTAATAGTTGTGGTTGGCCGCCGTCATGCGCGTCGAGTCCTGGTTCCAGTACAGCAGGTCGAACGGGAACGGTTTCTTACCGAGCAGGTAGTTGTTGACGATATACGGCCAGATGAGGTCGCGCGGCCGCAGCATGTTGAACACGTTCGCCATCCGTGAGCCGTCGAGATAGCCGCGCTCGCTCATCAGTTCGTTCAGCGATTCTAGCTGCTCCTCGTCTGTGAACAGCAGCAGGTCGCCCGCGTACGTGAAGTCGATCTGCGTCGCAAGGAACGTCGCGGCGTTGACCAGTTCCTCCCCGCGCGCCGCGAGATAGGCGAGCGTCGTCGCCAGCAGTGTCCCGCCGACGCAATAGCCGACGACGTTGATCTTATCGACCCCGGTCTCGCGCTTCACCGCGTCGGTCGCAGTGAGGATGCCTTCCTGCATGTAATCTTCGAACGACTTGTGCGACAGCGCAGCGTCCGGGTTCACCCACGAGACGACGCACACCGTGAAGCCCTCATCGACCAGGAACTTGATCATGCTCTTCGCTGCCGTCAGGTCGAGGATGTAGAACTTGTTGATCCACGGCGGCACGATTAGCAGCGGGATCTCACGCACTTTATCGGTCGACGGCGTGTATTGGATGAGCTGGAAGATCTCGTTCTGGAAGATCACCTTTCCCGGCGTCGTCGCGAGCTCACGTCCAATCTCGAATGCCGTGACGTCGGTCTGGCTGATCTTCAGAAGATCGCCTGACTTCTTCATGTCCTCTGCGAGCAGCGACATGCCCTGCACGAGGTTCTCGGCATTCGTCGCCAGCGTCTCGCGCAGCACCTCTGGATTGGTAAGCGGGAAGTTCGACGGCGACAGCGCGCTCGCCACCTGCCGCAGATAGAACTCGGCGCGCTGACGCGTCTTGCCTTCGAGCCCCTCTGTGTTCTCCAGCATGTCCTCCGCCCACTTCGAGGTGAGCAGGTAGGCCTGCTTCCAGAAATCGAAGTAGGGGTTGCTCGACCACTCCGGGTCCTTGAAGCGGTTGTCGCCGGGTCCCGGCTCAGCGACGGGTGACACCTCCTCGCCGAACATGCGCCGCACGGTGTTGTTCCACAGCTCCGCATAGGAGCGCATGAGCGTGCCCTGCGCCTCGGCAAACCGGGCCGGATCGGCGAGCCACTGCCGCGCGAGGTCCGACATGGTGGTGGTCGCCTCGGTCACCTCCGTGGCGGCCGAGTAGGGGCCCATCTTGGCGTCGTTGCGCTCGATGAACTCGGAAACCACATTGCCGCCCTGCTCAAAGAGGCGCAGCAGGTTGCGCGCCAGCTCCTCGGCATTGACCGTCTGGAAGGGAGTTTGGTCGGCGTCGGCTTCTTGCTTGGGAATGGGCATCAGAACCTTAAACGGTTTGCGGCCTTTCGCTGCAGGATATCTCCTGGTGCGGCCGAGTATCTATTGTATGCCAAGGTTTTGCGACATTGCGCGGGCAGTGTCACCCGCCAGTGTGGACAACTGCTGCCCGAGAACGCGCAGTCAGCGATCGAATCGCTCAATTTCGCGTCCGGTGCAACGAGGGAATAGGTATGTGCGGTATGCCTCCCCGGAAGGGCTGCGTGCGCCAACGGCACGTCGGCGCTGGCTTCGCGGCCGGCTGCCTTATCCTCTTGCTCGGCGGCTGCGCGAGCATCTCGACCCCTTTGCCCGACACCCCGCGTACTGCCGTCGCCCCGGTGTCGAAGGAGGACAAAAAGAAGGCTGAGGCCGACCGCAAGAAGGCGGTGGAGGACCTAGCCAAGGCCGCCCAGACCAACGAGCAGCAAGCTAAGCAGCAGATCGACCAGTCCCGCTGACCACTCAAAGTCGTATCCGCCTGGGCACAACACGATACTAATCACGGTCCGTCGGCCGGATTGCAGTCGTGGGAGGCGACACGGGCCTTCTATAAAAGGCTCGGACTGCAACCACAGATATTGCTTGGCGGATCTTGTGATGAGTTTTACGGCGGCCGGTTCGGCCTCACATGACGACGCGCTTCGACTGCGTCTCCTCACCGTACGGATTGTCACGGCGATCGTTCAGGGACTGACGCTCTATTATTTGTATGAGGCCGGAGGCCCCAGAACCTGGACACCGGCCGAGCAGATCTATTACGTGCCGCTAAGCCTCGTTGCGATCTGGATCCCGTTGCTGATCTACTTCGGCGTCGGTCAAATCCCCGCCGTGCCGCTTGCCGTCTGGGTACTATTCGCGACAGTTGTCATCGCCGGTCTCGGCTACCACTCAGCCGCGCGCGAAACTCATGCCTATTCGCGCTCGTGGCTTCTGATGTCTTCAGGCGCAGCGAGCCTTCGGTTTGCGCTCGCCGTCGCGGCATTCATCGGTCACGTGCTCGTCGTCGATACCGTGGCCGAACGTCGGCTCGTCGTCGGCTACGAGCGGCATTTCGATACCGCATGGAAGGCCGGCCTTCAGGTGTTCCTCGCTCTGCTGTTCGTTGGCGTCTTCTGGCTCTTGATGTATCTGGGAGCGCGGCTTTTTCTGGTGATCAAGTTGAGCTTCCTCAACGATCTCATCGCAAAGCCCATCTTCATCTATCCCGCGACTGCGCTGGCTACAGCTATTGCTGTCCACTTCACCGACATGCAGGCATCGGTGCTCCGTGGTCTTCGCGCTGTCGTATTGACGCTGTTCTCGTGGCTGCTTCCCATTTTGGCCGTGATCGTGTTCGGCTTCCTCGCAGCATTGCCGTTCGTGTCGATCGAGACCCTATGGAGTACGCGCTTTGCCGCCAGCCTGCTTCTCTGGTCGGCCGCCGCATTGATCTTCCTTGTCAACGCCACTTACCAGGATGCGCGGCAGTCGCGGGTGAAGTTTGTGTTCGTGGTCGTAGCCGTGCTCGAACTCATTCCACTCATCTCCCTCGCAGCTTGGGCAATCGCGTTGCGCGTCGGACAGCATGGCTGGACGACGGATCGCATCTTTGCCGCCGCGACGGCGGCGATCCTGTTTTGCTATGCGGCCGGATACGTGTTGGCCCTTGCCCGCCGATCCGCCTGGGAACGAAGCTTCGAGACCGCCAACGTCGTGACCGCGTATGCCATCCTCGCGACGATACTGGCGCTGTTCACTCCTCTTGCCGACCCGAGCCGCCTCATGGTGGCCGACCAGGTTGCGCGGCTCAAAGCCGGCGTCGTGACCGGTTATGAATTCGACTACCGAGCTTTGGCACAGGATGGAGCCCGCTGGGGTAAAGCCGCGCTCGAAGCGCTGAGCGAGACCAGCGATGTCGCCGACGCGCTGAAGGTCAACGAGCTGGCGCGCGCGGCGCTCAGCGGACAACCGAACAGGCAGATACGCAGCTTTCCTAGTGCAAGTCTCGTAAAGCTCACGCCAGAACTCGTGGAAGTTCTTCCGGCAGGCCGCTCGCTTCCAGACAGCTTTTTCGACACCGAGAAGGGGGCATTTCGGAAGTCGAACCCGGCCTGTGCCCAGCCGTCGTCGACCAAGAAGTGCCGTGCCTCATTTATAGCCTCCAACGGCACGCGCCCCGAAGCGATCCTGTTCATGGACAGTTACATTACGCGGATATTCGAGCAGGACCCCGATGGGCGTTGGGAAGCTACGGCCAATTTACAGGGCCGCACCCACTGCAGAGAGACCCAAGCAGCGATGGCCGCGGGTGAACTTACTTTTGCCGAGCACGCATGGCCTGATGTGGTTGCCGGTGGCGAGCGCCTGACAATCGTCCCCGTTAAGCAAGGTCCCTGCAAGTAGCAGTGTTCGCGGTGTAACGGCACAGCGACCTCTGCGAGGCGTCAAATCGACCCGCCGGATGGCTGGACGGCGGGTGGCAGCAGGGCGTAAACACGAATCCCGGGTCGGCGAGCGCCACGGCTTGGCCGCCTTCGCCGCCCAATGCCCATGAGACCTAATCGAAGAGGCGTCCCGTGCACGAGGACTTTCACCGCATCAAGCGTTTGCCCCCTTACGTCTTCGCCGAGGTCAACCGGCTGAAGGCTGCGGCGCGCGCTCGCGGCGCCGACATCGTCGACCTTGGCATGGGCAACCCCGACCTGCCGACGCCGCAGCACATCATCGACAAGATGGTCGAGACCGTCGCTAAGCCGCGCACGCACCGCTACTCGGCCTCCAAGGGCATCCCCGGATTGCGCCGCGCGCAAGCCGCCTACTACGAGCGCCGCTTTGGCGTGAAGCTCGATCCCGAGACACAGATCGTCGCAACCCTCGGCTCCAAGGAAGGCTTCGCCAACATGGCGCAGGCCATCACGGCGCCGGGCGACGTCATTCTCGTTCCGAACCCGACTTACCCGATCCACGAGTTCGGGTTCCTCCTGTCGGGCGCAGCGATCCGCCACCTGCCGGCTTCGACCGGCGCCGACTTCCTGCGCCTCGTCGAGCACGCTTGCCGGCATTCGATCCCCAAGCCGTTGGCGCTCGTGCTGTCTTATCCGTCGAACCCGACGGCGATGGTCGCCGACCTCGACTTCTATAAGGATGCCGTCGCGCTCGCGAAGAAGCTCGATCTGATTGTGCTCTCCGACATCGCCTATGCCGAG
>CALRVN010000224.1:0-6696 GCA_943371625.1 Hyphomicrobium sp. CS1GBMeth3 | reverse complement strand
CCGGGACCGATGTCGACCACGTGGTCCGCCTGCATGATCGCATCCTCGTCGTGCTCGACGACGATCACCGTGTTGCCGATGTCGCGCAGATGCTTCAGCGTGCCGAGCAGGCGGTCGTTGTCGCGTTGATGCAACCCGATCGACGGCTCGTCGAGCACGTACAGCACACCCGTCAGACCCGAGCCGATCTGCGACGCGAGACGGATGCGCTGGCTTTCACCGCCCGACAGCGTTCCCGCCGCGCGCGACAGCGTCAGGTATTCGAGACCGACGTCGTTGAGGAACGCCAGCCGGTCGCGGATCTCCTTCAGGATGCGCACCGCGATTTCGTTCTGCTGCTTCTTCAGCGTCTTCGGCAGCTCCGTGAACCACACGTTTGCCGCCTTGATCGACATGTCGGTGACTTCGCCGATGTGCCGGCCGTTGACCTTCACCGCCAGCGCCTGCGGCTTGAGGCGATACCCGCCGCACGCCTCGCACGGATGCGAGCCCTGGTAGCGACCCAGCTCCTCGCGCACCCACTCCGAATCCGTTTCGCGCCAGCGCCGTTCGATGTTGCCGATGATGCCTTCGAACGCCTTGATCGTCTTGTAATTGCGCGTGCCGTCGAAGTAGGTGAACGTCACCTCTTCCTCGTCCGTGCCGTAAAGCAGCGCCAGCTGCACGTGCTTCGGCAGCTTGTTCCACGGCGTCTTCATCGACACCTTGAAGTGCTTGGCGAGGCTCTCCAGCGTCTGCTCGTAGTAAGGAGACGTGGCGCCGGTCTTCGCCCACGGCACGATCGCGCCCTCTTCCAGCGACAGGTCCGCGTTCGGCACGACGAGATCGGCCTCGAACTGCAGCTCGGTGCCAAGGCCGTCGCAGGTCGGACAGGCACCCGCCGGTGCATTGAACGAGAACAGCCGCGGCTCGATCTCGTCGATGGTGAAGCCGGAGACGGGGCAGGCGAACCGCGCCGAGAACGTCACCCGCTCGTGCGTCTCGTTCTTCGACTTGTTGGCGCCCTTGGTCTCGGACTCGGGCAGCGGCTTGTCCGCCAGCTCCACCACGGCGACCTGCTCCTCGACGAGGTTCAGCGCCGTCTCGAATGAATCGGCAAGCCGCTTGGCGATGTCCGCGCGCACGACGAGGCGGTCAACCACCACGTCGATGTCGTGCTTGAACTTCTTGTCGAGCTTCGGCGCTTCGTCGATCTCGTAGAACGTCCCGTCGACCTTGACGCGCTGGAAGCCCTTCTTCTGCAGCTCTGCGAATTCCTTCCTGAACTCCCCCTTGCGGCCGCGCGCAATCGGCGCCAGCAGGTAGATGCGAGTGCCTTCCTGCATCGCCAGCACGCGGTCGACCATCTGCGACACGGTCTGGCTCTCGATCGGCAGTCCCGTGGCCGGCGAGTACGGCACGCCGACGCGTGCGAACAGGAGGCGCAGGTAGTCGTAGATCTCCGTCACCGTGCCGACGGTCGAGCGCGGGTTCTTCGAGGTGGTCTTCTGCTCGATGGAGATGGCCGGCGACAGCCCGTCGATGTGATCGACGTCCGGCTTCTGCATCATCTCCAGAAACTGGCGCGCGTAGGCCGAAAGGCTCTCCACGTAGCGCCGCTGCCCCTCGGCATAGATCGTGTCGAAGGCGAGCGAGGATTTCCCCGAGCCCGAAAGGCCCGTGAACACGACGAGCGCGTCGCGCGGGATCTCGAGGTCGACGTTCTTCAGATTATGCTCGCGGGCGCCGCGGACATGGATCGTCTTCATCAGCGACGGCGCCGCGGGCAGCTTGGGTGTCTTGGCCATGGGGTGTGTCTAACCGACGCCGGAAGGGGCCGCAAATACGGGTGCAAGGGGGCGGAATGACCCCGGAAACTTGGGACCACCATAGATAGTGTCAGTGGGGCGCCTGCGAAAGCGCCGCAACTGTCGCGCCGGGACGCCAAGTTGGCCGCAGCATCAGGCGGCCTGTCCCTCGGCCGGCGCCAGACTGGGTGAGAGGGCCGGGGTGAGGGCAGGAGCAAAGGCCGGAAAATACAGCCCCATCATACGGTCCCGGTAGGCGACGAGGTTTGGCTGCAACTCGGCCGCCGCCCGGATCGGCGTCTTGAAGCACTTCGCCAGCACCGCCGTGACGATGCCGAACACCGAAGCGTCGGCCCCGCACGGCGTGTCGCCCATCAGGTAGGGCTTGTCGCCGAGGAAGTCGGCGAGGGCGCAAAGATCGCGCACCGCCAGCTGCGCGATCTCGTCCTCCGAATGGCGGCCCATCCCGTGCCCCTTGAGATTGCGCCGCACCTCGCGGCGGACCATGGCGCAGATCAGCGGACGGATCGGCGCCGGCGCACCGTCGAAGAACCGCCGCGGGCCGGCTTCGAAGTTCTCCGCGATCAGCCAGCGGAAATGCAGCGCCGCGAAGTAGAGGTGCTCCTCGCACATCTTCTCGAACGCCCACGCCGTCGCGCGTTCGGCCGGAGACAGCCCGGCGTCGAAGTCGATGCCGTAGCGCCGCTGCAGGTGGATGCGGATGAACGTCGAATCCGCGATGAGAACGCCCCGGTCCTCGATGTAAGGGAGCTTCCCTTTCGGCGCCTTCGTGAAGCCGGAGCTGTCGGCGCGGTACGGCACGCCCGCCATCTTCAGCAGCACTTCCGCCTTTGTCACGAACGGACTGGCATCGGGAAGGCCGAAAGCCGGCCCGAATGTGTACAGCGTGATCATGTGAGCCCCGTTTGAAATGCACCGCTGCCTCGACCATACTGACACCCTGCTGACATATCCGGTCAGCAGCGATGTGGCAGGTGTCAGATATGGCTCGCGCCGACCGCCTTCTCCGCCTCCTGCAGATCCTGCGCCGCCATCGCCGGCCGGTGACCGCGACCGCCATCGCCGACGAGCTGGAGGTCTGCCAGCGCACCGTCTACCGCGACATCTCCGGGCTGATCGACGAAGGGGTGCCGATCCGCGGCGAGGCCGGCGTCGGCTACGTGCTGGGTGACGGCTACGACCTGCCGCCGCTGATGTTCAATGCCGACGAGATCGAGGCGATGCTGGTCGGCCTGCGCTGGGTCGAGGCGCGCGGCGACGTCTCGCTCGCCCGCGCCGCCGCTGACGTCGTCGCCAAGATTGGGCAGATGCTGCCGGCGCACTTGAAGCCGGTGCTGTTCGAGCCGGCCGTCGATGCGCCGCGCTATTCCCCACGGCTGCCCGACGAGATGATCGACGTCGCGTCGTTGCGAGCGGCGATCCGCAACTGCCGCAAGGTATCAATCGCCTACGAGGACGAGAAGGGGAGGGCGAGCGAGCGCGTGATCTGGCCGTTGGCGCTGGGGTATTTCGAGATGTCGCGTGTCGTCGTCGCCTGGTGCGAGCTGCGCGACGATTTCCGCCACTTCCGCACCGACCGCGTCCGCCGGGCGGAGATTTCGGCGCACCGCTACCCCGGCTCCCGGCTCAAGCTCCTCGCCCGCTGGCGCAGCACCGAGGGGCGTGCAATCTGAGGCGTAGCGATTCCTCGATATCCGATATTTGATCTGCAGGAAATTGCCGTGGCTAACATTCCTACCGCTAAAGAGATCGAGCAGCTGATCGCTGCAGGTGCCGCTGAGAGCGTCACGCTTGAGTTCAAAGTCGCGCCATGGGAGCGCACTGATCAAGGAAAGCGTGAATCGCTAAAAGATATCACGGCCATGGCCAATACCCGCGGCGGGTTGATACTAGTTGGCATCGCGGAAGAAAATAACGCTGCCAAAGCGATCGCGCCGCTGACCGTTGAAGCGGCGGAATCCGAGCGCAGTCGTCTCAATGATCTGATCACCGCCGGCGTCGAGCCCCGCCTGTATGGCGTAACTATCGAGGCAGTTGCCGTCGAAGGCGGTGTGGTGTTGGCCATACTCACACCGCGCAGCCCATCCCGACCTCACCGCGTCACCTCGGTGGGATCGAACAGGTTCTGGTTGCGCAACTCGACGGCGGCGTATGAGGCAAACGTGGCGGACTTGAAGGGGCTCTTTCTCCAATCCGCGGAAACGACCGAGCGGGCTGCTCGCTACCACCGGGAGCGCGTTGACAGAATTCGCAGTGGAGACGTCGTCCCCAATATAAGCGAGGCGTTGGGAAGCATCGTCCTGCATGTAATACCTGGCGACGCATTTTCGGGCGCGTCGCCAATAGATCCAAGGCGGGCCTACGAATTGCGGCAGTGCTTCAAGCCGCTAGGAGTCGACGACTTCACATCCACCTTCACGTTCGAGGGCTTTCTGACATTCCGTGGAGGCGACAGCTGCCACGGCTATACGCTCGTGGGACGCGAAGGGGTTGTCGAAAGCGTCAAGGTGAACCTCGGAAGTATCGGCAGGCTTCCAGTCTTCCCAATCGAGGCAGTAGTCGTAAACTCCACCCTCGAATTTGCCCGCGGCCTGCAAAAACTCGAAGTCGTGCCGCCTTACTACGTCTACGTGACGCTTGAGGGCGCGGGCGGCAGATTTGTTTCGTACACTACGCACCAAGAAGAGGCGCAGCTGGTCCGACAGCGCAATCTCCACTTGCCCGTAGCCGTGCTCAACGAGTGGGGCGACGCGGCCACTGTTGGCGTGGCGTTCAAACCTGCATTCGATGCGATGTGGAATGCTGGGGGCCTCGCAGGATCGCAGTCCTACGATAGCGGACAGTGGGTGCAAAAGTTCCGCAGCTAGAAAGATCGCGGCGGCACTAACACGCCCACAATCTCGGGCAGATTGCCCACGACACCCTTCCCGCCCAATGAGACAACAGCACCGGACGATGGCCGCGCCGCACTTGCCGCGAGCGCCATCGAAGGTTTCGGTTATGATCGCTCAATCGATTGAAGCCGCGTGCCGGTGCTGGCGCCGAACGCCGCCGAGCCCACCTTTTTCAGCGCGGCGTCGCGCGATCCGGGATGCTGTTGGTCAAATGCTCCGGCCAGATAACCGGCGCCAGCACATCGGCCACGACCTGCCTCGCTCCCGATAGCGACACGTGGTCGTCATCGAAATAACGCACCACGCCCTTGTTGTAGGCCCGGCATCCGAACTCGTCGGGGCAGAAATATGGAACCAGCGGCACGTAAACCGAGGCTGTGTCGGCGGCGAGTGTTTGCAGCAGGGTATCAGCTTCGAGCGCCGCTCGATGGTTGAGAACGAAGCGATAATCCTTCACCGCGCCGCCATGGTAGACCGACCTCGCCAAGGCAGTTGGCACAGGGATGCCTCCAGGGTGATTGGGAACCGCCCCGACGAGGATCACGCTATGGCCTGCCTTGCGCAGAGAGCGTACCGTCTTGCCGAGCCCCTCGCGAAAGTTCCTGCCATTGTCGTCGCGCATCCAGAAGAAGTAGTAAGCGATGATCACGATCTTCGAGGGTGGCGCCTTCACCAATGCGCTCAGCATCGCATCGACATACTTGGCGCATTCGGGCGTGCCCTTGGTGACGACGCCCACGGCGGGCGGGCAGCCGGACGCCGTGACCTGCCGGATGCTGAGGTTCCTTTCTTGCGCCACCTCGCTGAGCGCCACACTCAGCTCGGCTCCATGACTGTCCGAGAAGACGACGACCTTGGGTGAAACCGGCGCTCCCAGCACACAGGTGCGCTCGAACGTCCAGTTCGCGGTGTCGGCGTGGCAGCGCTCGCGAAGAGGCGAGCGGTCTTTCAGGCTTTCCGCTATTTCCCGCACGGCGGGCGGTAGGCGTTGTGGGAAGCCCTGCGCCGACTCCAGGCCGGCGCCTGCGAGTACGAACGCGAGCAGCCCGGTACCTGCCGCAGCAAACCGGTAGGACGGCGTCGGCCACGGCCAGCCGCCTTTACGCAGTGGCGTTTCGACGTAGCGCCAGCTCAGCACGGCGCAGGCTACTGCGGCGAGCGCCAGCGCCACCTGCACGACCGGGGTCAGTTCCCCGTTCATCGCGTGCTTCGCAAAGACGATGAGCGGCCAATGCCACAGGTACAGGCTGTAAGAGATGAGACCGACAAAGACGGGAACACGCATGGCGAGAAGTCGCCCCGCCAGCGTTTTCCCTTCCCAGCCGATGCCCGACCAAATTACCAGCCCTGCGCCGAGGCAGGGAACGAGCGCGGCGAGACCAGGGAAATCGGTGTCGCGCGTGTAGAGAGCGATGGCGGCGAGTATCGCCAATATTCCGACCGCCGCGCCGGCCTCGCGCTGCCGGCCCGAGCTGGCACTGGGGACGAGACCGAGCGCCAGGACGCTGCCGACGAGCAGCTCCCAGGCCCGCGTCGGCAGCAGGTAGAAGGTCCGCGTCGGCTCTAGCCACACGCCAGCGATGCTCAGCGCAAGCGACGTCGCGAGCGCCAACCAGATGAACTGAGGCAGCCGCTTGCCCGACCAGCGCCAGATCAGCAGCAAGGCGACGGGAAACACGAGATAGAACTGCTCCTCTACCGCGAGGCTCCAGGTGTGCAGCAACGGGGAGAGTTCGGTGTTGGGTCCGAAGTAGGAGTGCCTCGCGAAAATGATATTGCTCGCCGCTAGGCTAGCGGCGGTGAGCGTCGAGCCGAACTGCGCGGTGTCGCCGGGATAAAGAATCAGCAGCGCAGCGACGGTGCAGAACGCCAGTACCACCGCCAGAGCCGGGAAGATGCGGCGGATGCGGCGGTCGTAGAAGTCGATCAATGAGAAGGTCCCACGGCGCAGATCGGCGGCAATGAGACCGGTTATGAGAAAGCCTGAGAGGACG
>CALRVN010000223.1:0-6755 GCA_943371625.1 Hyphomicrobium sp. CS1GBMeth3 | reverse complement strand
GACACCGGCGCGCGCGTCGTGAGCTGCGTCGGCGGCATGGACGGGCGCGTCGAGGCAAACCAGCTTGCCCGCGGCGCCCAT
This sequence comes from Hyphomicrobium sp. CS1GBMeth3, assembly GCA_943371625.1. Taxonomy (GTDB): domain Bacteria; phylum Pseudomonadota; class Alphaproteobacteria; order Rhizobiales; family Hyphomicrobiaceae; genus Hyphomicrobium_A. The sequence goes on along the minus strand of CALRVN010000223.1, from coordinate 6,674 downwards.
ATCGTCGTCGGCACCCCGGGACGTCTGCGCGATCACCTCGAACGCCACCGCCTCGATTTGAGCAAGCTCGTCGCCGTCGTCCTCGACGAAGCCGACGAGATGCTCGACCTCGGCTTCCGCGAGGACCTTGAGTTCATCCTCAACGCGACGCCGGAGACCCGGCAGACGCTGCTGTTCTCCGCCACGATGCCGCGTGAGATCGAAACCCTCGCGCGCAGCTATCAGCGCGATGCCGCGCGCATTGAGACCCTGCGGCGCAACGAGCAGCACGCAGACATCGAATACCGCGCCATTCGCGTCGCGCCCAACGACATCGAGCACGCCGTCGTCAACGTACTGCGGTTGCACGAGGTACCCGCCGCGCTGGTATTCTGCTCCACGCGCGAAACCGTGAAGCGGCTGCACATGCGGCTCGTCGAGCGCGGTTTCTCCGCCGTCGCACTGTCGGGAGAGTTGACTCAGAGCGAGCGCACCCACGCACTGCAGGCTCTGCGCGACGGCCGTGCTCGCGTCCTCGTGGCAACCGACGTGGCCGCGCGCGGACTGGACCTGCCCGCCCTATCGCTCGTCATTCACGCCGACCTCCCCAACGATGCCGAGACGCTTCTGCATCGCTCGGGGCGCACCGGCCGCGCCGGCAACAAGGGCTTGTGCACGTTGATTGTGCCCTTCAACCGCCGCCGCAAAGCCGATGCGCTGCTGGCCGGCGCCAAGCTCAAGGTTACGTGGGGCACGGCTCCGACGGCCGAGGAGATCCGCGCCCGCGATCAGGAGCGCTTCCTCGCCAGCGCCATCTTCACCGAAGCCGCGACCGAAGAGGACATCAAGCTCGCAGACGCCCTGAAGGCCGGACGCACGGCCGACGAGATCGCACTCGCACTTGTGCGCACCCACCGGGACCAGTTGCCCGCGCCGGAAGATCTGGCTGAGGATACCGGCCCGCCGCCGCGGCGCGATAACCGCACGGCCGGCCCGCGCGAGCGCTTCGAGCGTCCTCGCCCCGATCGCAACTTCGCGCCTCGCGATCTCGAGCGCAGCGAGAGTCGCGATGAGCCGCGTCCCCGGCCCGCCGTGCGCGATCATGGCCGCGATATGGTTTGGTTCCAGATCAACATCGGCCGCGAGCGCAACGCCGATCCCCGCTGGCTGTTGCCGCTGCTTTGCCGCGCCGGCGATGTCACTAAGTCCGAGATCGGCGCCATCCGGATCTTCGACCGCGACACGCGCTTTGAGATCGCCTCGGAGTTCGCCGACGGGTTCGAGCGGAACGCGCGCGCCATGAAGCCGAACGAAGGCCGCATCACACGCGCTGGCGCTGCCGGGCAGGACGATCCCGCACCGGTCCACGCGTCACCATCGCGAAGCTCGGAGAGACCTAAGCCCGCTAACGCGTCAGAACCGCGTGGTGAGGCGCGCCCCAAGACGCCATGGCGAGATCGCGCCAAAGGAAAGCCGGGCGGTCCCCCGCACGGCAAGACCGACAAGCCCAAGCACCGCAAGGGACCGCGCCCACAAGGCGCCGGTCCGCGCCAGGACGGCGCGTCCAAGCCCGTGTCAAAATACGCTCATAAGAAAAAACACCGTGCTACGCCGCAGACCTAACGCTTTGTCCGTGGCGCTACGGCGTCAGCGCGCTCAGCCGATTGGGATCACGTCCACGCCGACGCGCACCGAATGCTCGCTGCCGCCGAGCAATATGCCGCCGATCGGGCAGACATCGTCGTAATCGCGACCGAATGCGATGCTGATGTGCTCGTCCTTCGGCGACAGGCCGTTGGTCGGATCGAAATCGACCCAACCGAACTCCGGCGACCACACCGATATCCACGCGTGCGAAGCATCCGCACCCGCGAGCCGCGGCGTGCCTGGCGGCGGGCGCGTCAGGATGTACCCGCTCACATAGCGCGCCGGCAGCCGCAGCGAGCGCAAGCATGCGAGCACGAGGTGCGAGAAATCCTGGCAGACGCCGCGCCGTTGCTGCAGCACCTGCGTGATCGGCGTCGAGATGTCCGTCGCGGTCGAATCGAACGTGAAATCGCGGTAGATTCGCTCGACAAGGTGCCACGCGCCGGCCAGCACAGGCCGTCCGGCGGGGAACGACTGCTCGGCATATTCTGCAATGTCGTGCGTCGTCCGCGTGTGCTTCGACACGCAAGCATAGCGCACCACCTCCAGGTCTGTGCCGGACCGCGGATCGGCAACGCGGTGCGCAAGCTCCTCCCACGGCGTCGACTTGGAGAAGTCGACCGGCGTCGGCGCCGTCACCCTCACCGTGCTCCGCGCGTGAACGACAAGCTCCTTGTGCTCCTGCTCGATATCGAACAACACGACGCGATTGCCGAAGTAGTCGACGCGCTCCGTCCTGATCGTCGGCGCCGGCTCGATCACCAGCGTGTGCCCCTTCACGCGCTGGCGATCCACCGGCCGTGGCGACATGTGCACCACATGCTGGCTTTGCAACACGGGCGACGAAAAGCGATACACCGTGCGATGGCTGACATCGTAGTTCATGACTTCGGCTCCAGCCGCGTGTGTACGCGGTGCGGCTGCTCTTCCAGCAGGTTGAAGTAGTGCCGCTCGATGGCCGTCGTAAGCTGCGGCAGCAGGCGGAGCTGCTTGCGCAACGCGCCCTGCAAGTCGCCGCGGCTCGCATCCTTCGCCAGCGCCTCGACATCGAGGTGTCGTATCGACGTCAGCATCGACAGAATGAGACGTCGCTCGTCCGTCAGCACTGGCGAGCCCTGCGCCTGCGGCAGGCTGCCGAGGTGCTGCGAGATGCTCGCAAGCTGGTAGGCGAGGCTGCGCGGGTTCGTCTCGTCGAGCAACAGGAGATCGAGCACCAGCGCAAGCATCGGGTCTAGACGATAGCGCGAGCGATACGTGATGAAGCTGTCCGCGACCTCGAGCAGATAAAACAGACGCCCGGCTTCCTCTTCACGCGGCATCGGCTTGCTAAACAGCCACAGGATAGCCTCGCTCATATTGCCGGCGCGCTCGATGCGCCGCCCCATGTCGAGGAACGACCAGCCCTTGTTGCGGGTCATGTTCTCGTGGAAGAGACCGTTGAAGGCGGAAAGCCAGCCGAGCCCGTCCTCGATGAGATCCAAAAGTGCGTCAGATGGAGAATCGACGAGCGCGCGGCGCCAGTCGGCTCCGGGCCGGAAGTGGCTGAGCACCCGCCAAGCCTCTAACGACAGGCGATCGCGCGTGAGATTGGCCACCCGGTAGAGCTTGTCGAGCGTGTCGTCGAGTGTCCGGCGGCCGTCCTTCGCGGCAATGAGCAGATGTGCCATGCTTTCGACGGCGTCGGCATTGTTCGCGTCGTCGTGCTCCGGCGGCGCGTGCTCCTCAGTCACCAAAGCTGCGAGACAGGCGCGCGCCGCACCCTGAACCTGCGCCGGAGCGTTGTCACCGCGAATAGGCTGCAATGCGCTGCGCAGAACGCGCATGATCCAGTCGGCGCGCTCCGTATACCTGCCGAGCCAAAACAGGTCGTCAGCGACTCGGCTCTGGATCACGCGCTGCGACCGCTGCACCCGCGCGGTCTCGATCGTCGGCTGCCACAGACTGCGGTGCGGAGGCACCTCGCCGTCGGCGATGATCCACACATCCCGTGTGCGCGGCTCCGGCGCGCTCAGCGCTACGGCGAGATTGGGAACGATCGCCATCGCGAGGCCACCCGGCATCACCGTGAGGCCGTCAGCCGTGGACGCAACGAAGAGACGAACGGCAAAGGGCTGCGGAACAAGCCCGCGCGATGTGAATGCCGGAGTCGTCCCGAAACCGATGCGCTCCTCAGCGACGAGCATCTCGCCGTGCAGCTGGATCTCCTCCGTGAGCGCGCGGCGTTGCGCATCCGTGAGGCTCGAGCCGAGCTGGCCGTACTGCGCACCGCCGGGACGCCCGGTCCCTTCTTGCGCAGGCCGGATCACCATCCGGTCGAGGTTGTCCATCACGTAGCGGCGATTGCCCGCATCGCCGAGCCAGCGCCGCGGTGCGTCGGCAATCAACAGATCCTCGCCGAACAGCTTGCGGCACACACCAGGTAGGTACGGCGCCATGCCACGGTTCTGCGCCACGGCCGAGCCGAGCGCATTGCGCACCAGCTGCGGCGCCTTGCGGCACACCTGCACCAGACCCGGCGGCCCCCCATAACGGCCCGAATCGAGTTCCAGCGGATCGGATTGCCGGCCGTCGATGCAGCGCACGATGAGGTCGACCCGTTGCAGGCCTTCGAGCGTCTTGAGGAAGATCTGATCGCCGGCCATGCGCAAATCGCTGCCCTCGACCAGCAGGTAGCCGAGGTACCGCGCGAGGTAGGCATGGCTGAAATAGTCGTCGTGAAGCGGACCCGGCGTCAGCAGCGCGATGCGCGGATCACGCCGCCCGGTGAGCACGGTCAACCCTGCCTGCAGGCTCTGGAAGAACGGCGCCAGCCGCAGCCCGTTGCAGGCTTCGAACAAATCGCCGGTCACCTGCGTGTGCACGACCCGGTTGGCGACCGCATAGCCGACGCCGGCCGGCGTCTCCGTATGATTGTCGATGACGCGCCAGCTGCCGTCCGACTCGCGCGCAAGATCGACCGCGTAAAATTGCAGGTAGCCCGCCGCCGGCTGGATTCCGTGACACGGCGTCAGGAAAGCTGGATCTGAATAGATCAGCCCCGGCGGGATCGATCCGTCCCGCATCAGCTTCTGCTCGCCGTAGACGTCGGCGAGGATCGCGTTCATCAGCCGCGTGCGTTGCAGGAGCGCCTTTTCAATCGCCTTCCATTCGTCCCGCGCCAGGATGAGCGGCAGGAGATCGACCTCCCAGCGTTTCCCGGGCGCCGCAGGGTCGGCGAAAATGTCGTGCGCGATGCCCATTTCGCGCACACGCCGATTGAGTCGCTCTGCACGCTCGGCTTGCTCCGCCGGCGGCAGCGCTGCGAGCGCCTCAATGAAAGGCTGCCAATGCGCACGCACGTTGCCGCTTGCGTCGAGCAGCTCGTCGTAGGCTCCGTCGCGCGCCTTCGCGTAGCCGGCCAGGAGACCTCGATCGAGGTTCTGCTGCAGCCGGGCTTCGAGATTCATGGGGCGTTGCCCCGCAGGGTGTGCATTTGAGGCCGGCTTGGCTTTCTGGGTCGGGCGCAAGAATAGTGCTTCGCGGCGTGAGGTACCAGCACTGCCGCGACCGCCGGCCGCAAATGCGGCCGACTGTGCAACGCCACCCCGACGCGCGTTTCGATCAGGTCCGCAGGTCCAGCGTCACCGGATAGTCGGGATTGATCTCGGCCGACGCGACGCTGAATTTCCCTGGCGTGTGGCCAAGCTGCTCGAAGCGTGCGAGTCGGCGCCCCTCGGCCTCGTAGGAATTGATCGGCGCCAGCTCGACGTTGCGTCCCCCCGGATGGCTCGAGTGATAGCGGCAGCCCCCCACCGAGCGCCCCGACCAAGTATCGACCACGTCGAACACCAGCGGCACATGCGGAGGTATCGTCGGATGCAGGCTCGACGCCGGCTGCCACGACCGATACCGCACCCCGGCGACCTTCTCGCCGTATGTGCCGGTCGGCGCCAGCGGCAGGGTGCGCCGGTTGCAGGTGACGACATAGCGGCCGTTGGTGCCGTCCTTGACCTTCACCTGAACGCGGTCGAGTGAGTTGTCTACAAACCGCGCCGTGCCGCCACCGGCACTCTCCTCGCCGAGCACGTGCCACGGCTCCAGCGCCTGCCGCAGCTCGACCTCGACGCCAAAGGCCGAAAGCTCGCCCAGAAGCGGAAAGCGGAATTCGAGGTGCGGCTTGAACCAGTCCAGCTCGATCGGAAGGCCGGCACTCTTCAAGTCGCCGATCACCTCGGCGAAATCCGCCCAAACGAAATGCGGCAGCATGAAGCGATCCTGCAGCGCCGTTCCCCACCGCACCACCTTGCCGCGATACGGCTGGTCCCAGAACTTCGCGATGAACGACCGCATCAGCAGCTGCTGTACCAAACTCATGCGCGCATGTGGCGGCATCTCGAACGAGCGGAACTCGACGAGGCCAAGCCGCCCCGTAGGGCCGTCCGGCGAATAGAGCTTGTCGATGCAGATCTCGGCCCGGTGCGTGTTGCCCGTCACGTCGACCAGCAGGTGACGGAAGATGCGGTCGACCAGCCATGGCGGAATGCTCCCCTGGGCCGGATCAGGCAACTGCTTCAGCGCAATCTCCAACTCGTACAGCATTTCATAGCGCGCTTCGTCAATGCGCGGCGCCTGGCTCGTCGCCCCGATGAACAGCCCCGAGAACAGGTACGAGAGCGACGGGTGGTTCTGCCAATACGAGACGATCGACGCGAGAAGATCCGGACGTCGCAGGAACGGACTGTCGGCGGGAGTCATGCCGCCCATCACGATATGATTGCCGCCACCGGTTCCCGTGTGTCGTCCATCGAGCTGGTACTTGTCGGTGCCGAGACGCGTCTTGTGCGCTTCGTCGTAAACCGTCGTCGTGATGTCGACGAGTTCCTTCCAGCTCGCGGCTGGATGCACATTGACCTCGATGACGCCGGGGTCGGGCGTCACTTTGATCACGTTGATGCGCGGATCGTGCGGCGGCGAATAGCCCTCGATGTGCACCGGCAGCTTCGTCGCCGCGGCAGCTTCCTCCACGGCCGCAACGAGCGCGGCAAAGTCCAGCGCATCCGTTACCGGCG
>CALRVN010000222.1:0-6774 GCA_943371625.1 Hyphomicrobium sp. CS1GBMeth3 | reverse complement strand
CATCGATGCAACGATCGAAATCAAGGCGACGGCCCAAGCCACGAACGCGAGGAAGAAGCCCACGTTTATGAAGCTCATGATCACGGCGCCTCCTTAGCCCTGCGTCGCCGCAGTATAGAGCGCTGAGAGATGAGATTTCGACGGATGGTGACCGACTAGTTAGCGAACGCCTACGCAGCTACGCCTTTTCGCGGGCCTTGGCTGCGTCCCAGAGCGCGTCCATTTCGGCGAGGTTCGACTGTGTGGGGGATAAGCCGCGCGCAGCGAGCTGCTCTTCGATGAAGCGGAAGCGGCGGGTGAACTTGTCGTTGGCGGCGCGCAACGCCGTCTCGGGGTCGATCTGCAAGTGGCGCGCGACGTTGGCGACGACGAACAGCAGGTCGCCGAACTCCTCGGCGATCGCCGGATCGGTGCCCGCGGGCTTGCCTGCGGCCGCTTCGATCTCCGCACGCAGCTCCCCGATCTCTTCCTCGAGCTTCTCGAACACGGGCGTCAACGATGGCCAGTCGAAGCCGACCTTGGCGGCTTTGTTCTGCAACTTGATGGCGCGCGTGAGGGCGGGGAGGGTGACGGGGACACCGTCGAGCACGCCGGCGCTCGCGGATTTCTCCTTGTCCTTGGCGCGCTCCCAGAAACCTTCGGTGACGCCGGCGGCGCGCTCTGCCTCGGTGCCGAACACGTGCGGGTGGCGGCGGATCATCTTGGTGGTGCAGGCCTCGACGACTTCGCCGAAGTCGAACGCGCCCTGCTCCTGCGCCATGCGCGAATGGTAGACGACCTGGAAGAGCAGATCGCCGAGCTCGTCCTTGAGGTGCGGAAGGTCGTTGCGCGAGATCGCGTCGGCGACCTCGTAGGCTTCCTCGATGGTGTAGGGCGCGATGGTCTCGAAGTTCTGCTTCTGATCCCAGGGGCAGCCGGTATCGGGATCGCGCAGCGCGGCCATGATCTCGATGAGGCGGGAGATGTCTTTGGAAGGTTTCATGCGCGGCAACCTAGTCGATGCCGCGCCGCGCCGCGAGGGCTCGTGTGATGATCGAGAGATTCGCCAGAGTTGGCGGCCTCGTAGCGAGCGAATCTCTCGATCTGAATCACACGAGCAAGAGATTTGGATTCTAGTGTCCCTTTGCTTTCGAAGTTCGCTCACGATCCCAGCGGCAAGTTCTGGCGAACTTCGAAAGCGGGACACTAGCGGCGTTGTGGCGCCCAGGGCGTCGGAAGGAAGATCACGACGGCGAGGGGAACAAGCCAGCCGAGCCACGCGGCGGTGCCGTAGACGGGATCGAATGGGAGATCGTAGCCCGTCACGACGGTGGTGGTGAGGCGCACCCACAGGGCGCCCGATGCAACGGCGGCCACCATCACCATCAGCCGCGCGTGGTCGGCGAAACGGCGGCGCCGGATGGCAACGATGCCCAGCGCAATCAGCCCCAGCCAGACGATCCCTTGCGCCAGGAAGCCGAGGCGCGCGGCGAGCACCGAGTGGCTATAGATCGCGACGGGCAGGGATGTGAGTGCTCCGAGCAGCACGCAGGCGGCGGCAGCGTATCCGAGCGGGCGATGCCAAGTGCTGTTGCGCCGCAGAGCGATGACGAGCGGGATGAGCAGCAGCGCTGCGCCCGAAGCCAGCATGTGCAGCTTGAAAATGCCGGGTAACTGTTGATCAACCACGAAGAGATTGTAGGGCAGCGCGATGGCGCCGATACCCTGCGAGACGGCAACGAAGCCGGTCGGAACAGCGAGCAGCAAGACGCCGCAAATGACCGCAAGTCGGGGGGCGCGCGCAGCAAGCTGGCGCAGGAGCGACTTAAATCCGCCCGTGGAAAGTGTTGTGGTTGCCGCGTTGGCCATCGAGATCAAAATTCGAGGAACGTCATGTTGAAGCGCATATTGGGCAGCATTTGTGTTTTGGCAACGGCGGCGCCACTGGCGGCCGGAGCCGCCGGCAGCGACCTGAAGCCGGTGCAGATCGCCGGGCGCTGGGTCGGCGACACGTATATGGAAAGCAAGACCGGCGCGCTCACTCTGGACATCGTCGCCTGCGGCAACGCGTGGTGCGGGATCAAGGTCGAGGCCGGCGACAAGTGCGGCGGCACGGCGCTGAAGGTGGAGTACGTCGAACCGCTGGCGGACAGCCAGTCGGACAGCTTGCAGTTCAACGGCTCGCTGGAGCTAGCGCGTGGCACGGAGCCTTATGTGGTGCAGGCGTGGCTGGTGCCGCCGGCTGAGAACAACGCGCTGTCATTGCAGATCACCGGAGACACGGGAGGCGAGTATCGCGCCTATCGCCGCTCGTTCCCGTTCGAGGCGCAGATGGTTCGCGTCCAGGACGCGGTATGCCACGCGCCGCAGACCGTTTCCTCGCTGCAGTAGCCGAAGCGAGGCGCGCCATGCCGAAATGGATTCTTGCCGGGATGCTCGCCTTGGTGGCGCTGGTGCCGATCGCGGCGGGTGCGGCTGAGCCCGAGCTTAAGCCGACCGAGATCGCCGGGCGGTGGACAGGCGCCAGCTACTGGGAGAAAGGTCACGGCAACCTGACGCTCGACATCGTCGCCTGCGGCGACGGCTGGTGTGGGATCCAGGTCGGGGTCGAAGACAAGTGCGGCGCCACGGCGTTGAAGATCGGCGGGGGTTCGGTCGACGAAGGCACGGCCCGCTTCGAGGGCACGCTGGAGCTGGCGCCGGGCACCGAACCCTATACGGTCCACGTCGCGGTGTTTGCGCGCGAGGTTGGCAAGCCGCTCGGCCTGCAGGTGACGGGCGATACGGGGGGCGAGTTCCGGGCTTTCCGCCGGTCGTTTCCATTCGAAGCGGCGCTGTTCCGCACCCAGGATGCCGTCTGCCACGCGCCGCAGACTGTGTCGGCGTTGCGTTGAAGTCGCTCGTTGTCAGGCATCCTCTCCACTTGTCCTTCTCCCTGCCGCTCGATGGGGGAGGGGAAACAAACACAGCTCGCTCTCAAGTCCACCGCATTGTGTCGCTTGACGTGCTCGGACTACGGTAAAAGAAGGCACGAAGGGGAAGACGGGGGCGTTCTCGGGGCGACATGATCATTCTGCGCATCATCAGCAACGCCTTCATCATGGGCGCCGAGGTTCTCGCCGTCGTGGCGCTGGCCGCGTTCGCGCTCTACTACCCTTTCATCTTCGCGGGCGTGACTGCGGCGCTCGCGTTCGTCCTCGGCCTACAGCTCGAAGTGGCGCGGCTGCGCTATGAGCTGCCGTTTTATTTCGGGGGCCTCGTCAAACGCGGGACGTTCCTGACAGCTCTGGTCGGAAGCGTCGAGGCGATGTTCAAAGGACTGCTGGCGGGCGTTGCGGCGCTGTTCACGTTCGCCGGGACGAATGCAGACCGACGTTTCTGGGTGGCGGTGCTGTTCGCGGTTTGCGTCTATGCCGGCGCGCAGGTTCTGCGGCTCTTATCGATCCGGGCCGACGCGCTGCCGATGCGCTGGGGGTATTTCCGGCTGGCGCCGCCGCTCGGGCTATTGTTCTCCGCCGGGCTGGCGCTGCTCGCGGCCATCCAGCTGATCCCTGTGACGAACGTCACCGGCATCGGCTGGGACATCATTTTCAATACCCCAGCGCAGCCGTCGGTCGAGCAGGTGAGCGAGCTGTTCTTCCAGCTCAAGCAGGCGTTCGACGAGTTCATCGTCAAGGCGCTGTCGGTGATCGTCGGAGAGGAGTGGGCGCGCGTGCTCGGGATCGTCGTCAGCGTCAACGTGTTGTCGGGCTTCGTCAGCGCGGTCTATGCGGCGCTGATCGCGCAGGCGGTGCGGCAGACGGAAGATACGGTGCTCTGACGGCTGCTTCGTGGGCGGCCTGGGACGCGCTACCCAAGCACGACCCGCCATTCGCATAATATATATTATGGAAAATATCTGCCGGTACGCAAGGGTAACCAATGGGTTACCTCTGGCGCCCCGGTTGTTGTTCGGGCTTACTTCTCGGCCTTCTCGTACTTGTCGGCGACGAACCGGTCGAGCAGTCGGACGCCCCAGCCGGCACCCCAGCTCGGGCTGATCTCAGACTTCGGCGCATCCATGGCCGTGCCGGCAAGATCGATGTGCGCCCACGGCGTGTCCTTGACGAAGTACTTGATGAACGCCGCCGCCGTGCACGCGCCCGCGTAACGGCCGCCGATGTTCTTGATGTCGCAATTCTTGCTTTCCATCATCTTGTCGTAGGCCTTGTCGAGCGGCATGCGCCAGAGCTTCTCGCCGGTCTCGGCGGAAGCGTCGAGCAGGTCGGCGGCGAGCTTCTCGTCGTTGGCGAACAGGCCGGCGTACTCCTTGCCGAGCGCGACCATGATGGCACCGGTCAGCGTAGCAAGGTCGATCATCAGCCGCGGCTTGAAGCGCTCCTGCACGTACGAGATGAGGTCGGCGAGGACCAGGCGCCCCTCGGCATCGGTGTTGAGGATCTCGACCGTGTTGCCGGAATGCGCACGGACGATGTCGCCCGGGCGCGTCGCGGCGCCCGACGGCATGTTCTCGACGAGGCCGATGATGCCGATGACGTTGACGTTCGCCTTACGCTCGGCGAGCGCCTGCATGGTGCCGACGACAGCAGCCGCGCCGCCCATGTCGCCCTTCATGTCTTCCATGCCGGCGGCGGGCTTGATGGAGATGCCGCCGGTGTCGAACACGACGCCCTTGCCGATGAAGCAGAGCGGCTTGGAGCGCTTCGACTTGGCACCGTGCCATTGCATGATGGCGACGCGCGCGGGACGCACGCTTCCCTGCGCGACGGCGAGGAGCGCACCCATCTTCAGCTCGGTGATCTGGTCGGCGTCGAGAATTTCGACCTCGAGGCCGGACGCTTCGAGCTCTTTCACGCGGTCGGCGAATTCGACCGGTCCCAGTGCGTTGGCTGGCTCATTGACGAGGTCGCGCGCGGTGACGATGCCGTTGGCAAGCGCAGCGTAGTGCACGTACGCGGCCTTCGCCTTGGCGGGATCGGCGCAGTGGATGACCAGCTTCTGCAGTCCGTCCGTTTCGGCTGCGCCCTCCTCTTCGGTGGAGCGCTTGGTGATGTACTTGCGGAACTCGTAGTTGCGCAGCGAGGCGCCGAATGCCAATGCCGCCGCGAGCTGATCGGCTTTGATGCCGGTGTTCTCGGGTACCTCGGCGATGATGCTCGCCGACCTGGTCTTGCGCGCTGCGATAGCGCCGGCGGCCGAGCCGCCGAGAAGGACCCAATCGTTCTCCTTCAAGTCGCTGCCCTTGCCGGTGCCGAGAAGGATGACACGGTTGACGCTGCCGAGGCGCGGTGGGGCGAGGACTTCGACCGTCGACTTCTTACGTCCCTTGTACTGTGCCGCGTCCGCCGCCTTGTTGATGGCACCACCGGACTTCTGGTCCAGTTCTCGGGCTCGCGTCCCGAGCGCGGCATCGTCGCCGGCGAGTAGAACCGTGGTCGGCTCCAGGTCGGCGGTCAGTGGCTCGAACACGATTTCGGGACGGCTGGTCATTATGGCGGGCTCCGCAGTCGGGTTGGTTGGGCTCCTCGCCGGAGTTCAATTGCACGCACGTGAAGCCCTGCCGCCGAGCAGGGACCTCTGCCATGCCTGTAAGGCGGGGAGATCCGGAACGCTTGTCGTTCCTGGAGCTAACGCGTGGATGCGGTGCTGGCAAGCGAACGGGGGTCAATGGGGAGATCACGCTCGCGTGCCCAGGCGATGTTCCGGTTGCGTTCCCGGGTTTCCGGACCGGCGGGCGAGCCCGTGTTCGTTTGGCGGATATTGCGCCGCGGTCACAACCTCCAACCCTCTGGGGAAAAGCCGAATTTCCGCCATGCTCAGATGGAACGAAGCGCTATTGGGGACGGGTCGGGGCGTCAGGGTGGCGGGCCCCACTTCCAGCACAACTCGGTCTGGCATGGGAATTTTCGAAAGGTACGTCTTTCGGCAGGCCGGGACTGCGCTGCTCATCATTCTTTTGTCGCTGTCGAGCATCGTGTGGGTCGCCCTGGCGCTGCGCCAGCTCAACGTCGTGACCAGCCAGGGTCAGGACGTGTGGATGCTGATCCGCATGACGACGCTGGCGCTCCCCAATCTCATGGCCGTCATCGCGCCGTTCTCGCTGCTGATCGCGGCCGTGCATACGCTCAACCGGCTCAACGGCGACTCAGAGCTGATCGTACTCACGGCGTCGGGGGCGACGGTTTGGAAGGCCGCCAAGCCGCTCATCCTGCTCGCCGTGCTGGTGTCGATGGGCGTCGCCTTCGTCAACCACATTGCCATGCCGTGGAGCTTGCAGCTGTTGCGCGAGTACGTGGTGTTGGTGCGGGCGAACATCCTGACGCAGGTGATCCAGCCCGGTGCCTTCAACAGCCCAGAGTCGGGGCTGACGTTCCATATCCGTGAGCGGGCGCAAAACGACGAGCTGCTCGGCCTCATCGTGCACGACACGCGCAACAAGGAACTCGCCCAGTCGTACCTGGCGGAGCGCAGTGTGATCTTGAAGCGCGGCCTGTCGAACTTCATCATCATGCACAAGGGACACATCATCCGCACTCCGGCCAAGGATGAGCCCTCGCAGATCATCGCCTTCGAGCAGTATGCCGTCGATCTCGACCAGTTCGAAAAGAAGATGGACGACGACGTGGAGGACCTCAAGCCGCGCGAGCGGTACCTGAGCGAACTCCTCTACCCGGACCCGAAGAGTGCGAGTTATCGCCTTGGCCCGGGCAAGTTCCGCGCCGAGTTGCATGAGCGCTTCGCTAACCCGCTGTTCCCGTTTGCTTTCGTGTTCATTGGGTTGGCGGCGGTCGGTCA
>CALRVN010000221.1:0-6812 GCA_943371625.1 Hyphomicrobium sp. CS1GBMeth3 | reverse complement strand
AGAAAACGGTGGCCAGCGTTGCGCTGGCCACCGTGCCCCCGCCCGTCAATTGAAGAAGGCGCGCGCGGATAACGCGCCGAGGCCTACTGGCCGAACTTGAACCCGCCGAAGCGGTAATTGACGCCAGCGCGCACCATGCTTCCGTCGGTGTCGACGGTCCAAGTGTTGGATCCGATGCCGGAGCCGGCTGGAGTCGTGAGCGTCGTCGATCCGAGGTCGTAATAGAGATATTCGACCTTCACCGTCCAAGGTCCTTCAATCGCCGCCTCGAAACCACCGCCGATGGTCCAGCCATTGCGGAAGCCGGAGCTTTCAGCGCTGACCGTCGGCACGGTGCAGAAGATGTCGCAGGATTCCAGGACCGAAACGGTCGTGTTGGCGCCGAGATAGCCGGCGGTCGCGTAAAGCATCCAGCCATTCATGAGGACGCCGAGCCGGCCACGCAGCGTCATGTAGAAGCCGGCATCCGTGCTCGTCGAGGCGTCATAGCCGAACGGCACGTAATAGCCGCCGCTGCCCGCGAGGCCGAGGTTGCCGAGGTCGCCCTCGAGGCCGTAGATCATCGGGCCGAGCTGCCAGTTGTATCCGAGCGTGGCGCCTGCCACGAGGCCGCTAGGGGAGGCGCTCCAGGAATCGTCAAGCGTGACGCCTGTGTCGCCGTTTGCCTCAGAGCTCCCCCAGGTTCCGCCCAGGTGAGCGCCGAGGTAGAAGCCAGTCCAGCCGATGCTGGGCGTTGAATATGGCGCCGGCCCGTACTCGTATGGCGCGCCGTCGGCTAATGCCTGGCCGGCAACTCCGACCGTTGAAACGCACGCGACAAGCACGGTAAGCCAATGACGACGCATCAACGCCTCCTCGTAATCCACCACTGAAGGGACGCATGCACTCGATGGCGCATCGGTACGCGAAAATACGGGGGCGGTCCCGGCGTTATCCCCGCGTGTCCCCGCTATCAACAGCGTCCAGAATGAACTTTGGACCCTGTGGCGGGTTCGGCACGCTATGCTCGGGCGCGGGCCAGAAGGTCTGATGGGGAGGATGCTGCCATGACCGCATTCCGCCGGACACTCACGGCAGTCAGCGATCTTGCCGACGCGGGACTCATCTCACGCAGCGCGGCGGAAACCATCAGCGAGGTCGGCACGCGCTATGCCGTAGCGGTGACGCCGGCCATGGCGGGGCTGATCGAAGCGTCGGATGCGGCAGACCCCATCGCGCGACAGTTCATTCCCGACATCCGCGAGCTCGATCGTAGCGCGGCGGAGGATGCCGATCCTATCGGCGACAACTTGAAGAGCCCGGTTCCCGGCATCGTGCATCGTTATCGCGACCGCGTGCTGCTGAAGCTGGTGAGTGTGTGCCCGGTCTACTGCCGCTTCTGCTTCCGGCGCGAGATGGTCGGTCCCGGCAAGAGTGCGGCGCTTTCGGAAGAGGATCTCGCCAGCGCGCTCGACTATATCCGCGTGCACCCGCAGGTCTGGGAAGTGATCCTCACCGGCGGCGACCCGTTGGTCCTGTCGCCGCGCCGTGTTGCCGAGGTCACGGCGGCGCTCGGCGAGATCGCGCACGTGAAGATCCTGCGCTGGCACTCGCGCGTTCCATCCGTCGCTCCCGAACGGATCACGCCCCAGCTCGTTGCGGCACTGACATCGTCGTCGAAAACCGTCTACGTGGCACTGCATGCCAATCATCCGCGCGAGCTGACCGACGCGGCGCGGACGGCATGCGCTCAGCTCATCGACGCGGGAATCGCGATGGTGAGCCAGAGCGTGCTGTTGAAAGGCGTCAACGATAACGCCGACACGCTCGAGGCACTTATGCGCGGCTTCGTGGAGATGCGCGTGAAGCCCTACTACCTGCACCACGGCGATCTCGCGCCCGGCACGGGACATCTGCGCACGACGATCGAGGATGGGCAGGCGCTGATGCGCGAGCTACGGACGCGGCTTTCGGGGCTGGCGCTGCCAACCTACGTTCTCGACATCCCCGGTGCGCACGGCAAGGTGCCCGTCGGACCGCAGTATTATTCTCGGGAGGGAGACGACGTGGTGGTCACGGATCGCAGCGGCGCACCGCACCGCTATTCGGACTGCGCCCCGCCGATCTAGCTGCTGCGCCAAGCGCCGCTCAGATATTTCGCGGGCAGCTGATCATCGGGCACGCCGAGTGCGTCCGTCTCGTCGAACCACCGATCGCGCTGGCTGTCGGGCATTTTGTCCGCGCACCACGGGCAATGCGTGATGAGGACGTATGACGCGCCGCCGTCGTGGACGGGCAGGCCGTACTCCCCGAAGATCTCGTTGTAGACGAGAAGCGCATCGGCGCACTCGAACGGATCGGCGTGCTGGTCGCAATCGAATGCAAGCGCTGCGTGCATCGCTTCGCAGCAGAAGCGCGCGTCGGCGCTTGGCGGCTGCCACGGCATTGAAAGCGGCATCCACATTACGCGGCGGCCGCGGAATAATTGGCTGCTCATGCGTCGCTATTCCCCTCGCTTTATAGCGCTTGTCCACATCAGCAATGCGCCTTGCGCCACGGCAGCAATCGATGCCAAAGTGTCGCACAAAAGAAGGCCTATGTTCCCATAGGACGCCGCTATGGCGGTTGGCCGGGACAATAGAGCCAAGAATGAGATCCGGGGAGAGCCATCATGAACGAGCAAGCCAAGCGCAGCACTTTCTTTGGCGCGTGTCCGCACGACTGCCCAGACACGTGCGCCATGATCTACGAGGTGGATGACGGCAAGCTCGTCAACGTCAAAGGCAACAAAGAGCATCCGATCACGCGCGGAACGTTGTGCGTGAAGCTGAAGGACTTCCACGACCACCATCATAATCCCGATCGCCTGATGTATCCGTTGCGCCGGGTCGGCCCCAAAGGCTCGGGCCCCAACGGCGGCAACAACTTCGAGCGCATCACCTGGGAAGAGGCGATCTCCGAGATCGGGCGTCGCTGGCGCGACATCATCTCCGAGTACGGCGCGCAGGCGATCATGCCGCAAAGCTATCTCGGCAATATGGGCCTCGTGCAGGGCATCAACTCGGGCGATCCGTTCTTCAATCGGCTCGGCTCGACGGTCAACGAAAAGACCTACTGCACCTCCGGCTCCTCGACTGCGTGGCTGATGACGCACGGACCGACGGGCGGCGTCGACCCCGAGAGCTTCGTGCACTGCAAGTATATCGTCATCTGGGCGTGCAACTCGATCTCGACCAACCTGCACCATTGGCCGTTCGTGCTGGAAGCGCAGAAGCGTGGCGCCAAGGTCGTCGTCATCGACAGCTACAAATCGCGCACCGCGAAAGCGGGCGATTGGCACATCTGTCCGAAGCCGGGCACTGACGGCGCGCTCGCTCTCGGCATCATCAATTCGATGGTCCAGCAGGGAGTGGTCGATGAGGACTACGCCAACACCCACACGCATGGCTGGGCGGAGCTGAAGGCGCGCGCGGCGGAATTCCCGCTCGACTACGTGGAGAAGGTCACGGGCGTCAAAGCGGCCGATATCGCGAAGTTCGCCTACGAGTTCGCAACCTCGCAGCCCTCTGCCATCCGCATCGGTGTCGCCATCGAGCGCTCGGCCGGTGGCGCGCAGGCTGCGCGCGCGGTGTATGCCATTCCGGCGGTGGCCGGTTCATGGCGCCACGTCGGCGGCGGCATGCTGCAGCTTCCGCTGTGGGACTTCCCGGTCGACTGGGTCAAGGCCGCACGTCCCGATTTCATCAAGCCGGGTACGCGCGTCGTCAACAACCTGCGCCTCGGTCAAGCGCTCAACGGCGAGATGAAGCTCGATCCGCCGATCAAGAGCCTCTTCGTATTCTGCACTAATCCGGTCAGCCAATCGCCGGAGACCAACAAGATCGTCGAGGGCTTGAAGCGCGAGGATCTATTCACCGTCGTTGCCGAGCACTTCATCACCGACACGGCGAAATACGCCGACATCATCCTACCGTCGGCGATGGCCGGCGAAGCCGAGGACATGATGTGGTCGTGGGGGCACTTCTACCTCACGTACAATGAGAAGGCCGTCGATCCGCCGGGCGAGTGCAAGCCGACCAGCGACTTGTGGCGCATGCTGGCCAACGAGATGGGCTTCGATGATCCGGTCTTCAAAATGACCGACAGCGAGCTTTGCGCGGAGTACATCAACTGGACCGACCCCAAGATGGGTGGGGTCGACATGGATTACTTCAAGCAGCACGGGTATTTCAAAATCGACGTGGGCTCGGCCGATACGCGCACGCCGCATGCGGAGGGCAAGTTCCCGACGCCGTCCGGCAAGGTCGAGCTGCTGCTGCACGACGCCAAGAACTTCGTCGCGGGGCCGTTCCGGGCGATGTACGACGGCGAGCAGGACGGCGCGCCGGTCGATCCGCTTCCCGGCTACGTGCCGGTGCGCGAGTCGCCGGAGACCAACCCGGACCTCGCCAAGCTCTATCCGCTCAACATCATCTCGCCGAAGAGCCACGCGTTCTTGAACTCGTGCTACGCGAACGAGCCGCACAAAATCAGATTGCAGGGTGAGCAGTTCGTGATGATCTCGCCGACGGATGCGGCAACGCGAAACATCCGCGAGGGCGATCCGGTGCGGGTGCGCAATGCACGTGGTGATTTCGAGGGCGTCGCGCGCGTGACCGACGACGTAAACCCCGGCATCGTCGTCGCAACGCTCGGCTACTGGCGCTCGCTCAATCGCTCGGACGGATCGGTCAACTCGATCTCGTCGGATGCTTGGTCCGGGCTCGGGCGCGCGCCGACGTTCTCGGACAATCTCGTCGAGGTATCTCGCGTCAACTGAGGTTTGCGCTGCAGCATTGAGGGCGTCGCGTTTCAAGCGCGGCGCTCTTTTCGTTTGCGGCACGCCTTGGCAACCATATCCCCACTCTGAGAGTTATGAGCATCGGGTTGGACGGGTTTCCGACTTGACCGGCGGTCGTGGCTGACCAACGGTCTCGTCGGGCCGGGAAATGCCGGCCAGACGATTTCCTTGCGCAGCTTCGAGACAGACATCTGCATATGGCGGTTGATCTAGTTGGCGACATCGGTGCCACCAACGCGCGGTTCGCGTTGGTCAGCGGAAGCGGGACGCTTTCGCGCAGCGCCGACCTGTTGTGCGCTTCGCACGCGACGATCGCGGAAGCTATCGAGACTTATCTCGCGGCGGCCGAGAGCGCTGCTCCGACGCGCGCCGTGCTCGCCGTCGCGACCACACCGCGGGACGACCGCGTATCCTTCACCAACAATCCTTGGGCGTTCTCGATCAGCGAGCTGCAGAGCCGGCTCGGCGTCAACGAGCTGCACGTCATCAACGACTTCCACGCCAACGCGCTCGCGTTGCCGCAGCTGGCGCCGGAAGACGTGCACAGGATTGGCGGCGGCGAAATTGTGCACGGCGCGCCGATGGGCGTGCTGGGTCCGGGGTCGGGTCTCGGCGTCAGCTCAGCAATTTTCGCCGGCGGTGCGTACGAGGCGATATCCGGCGAGGGCGGCCACGTGACGATGGCGCCCGCCGACGAGCGCGAGAGTGCCGTGCTCGACGTGCTGCGGGCGCGCCTCGGGCATGTCTCGGCGGAGCGGGTGCTGTCGGGGCCGGGCCTCGTCAACATCTATCGCGCGCTGTGCGAGATCGACAGCAAGGTGCCGGCCGACATCTCGGCGGAGAAGATCACGGAATCGGGTGCGGCGGGATCGTGCGGCTATGCCGGTGCAGCCGTGGCGATGTTCTGCGCCATGCTCGGGACCGTCGCCAGCAATCTCGCGCTGACGCTCGGTGCACGCGGGGGCATCTATATCGCGGGCGGGATCGTGCCGAAGCTCGGGAAGGCGTTCGACCAATCTCAGTTCCGCGCGCGCTTCGAAGACAAGGGCCGGTTCCGCGAGTATCTCGCGAAGATCCCGACCTTCGTCATCACACGCCGACACGCGGCGCTGCTCGGCGCCGCCAGCCTGCTGGGCGAGAACGAGTCCCGCTAGCTTCAGGCGCTTAGCGCGTCAGACCCGTCTTCGTCGCTGATGAGCAGCGGTGCCTCGTGGAGATAGCGCGTCGCCTTGCGCTTGGCCTCAATGTCCTTCCAGACGATGCGCACCTGATCTTCGGTGAGACCGGTCGCCGTGGCGACATCGGACGGGGGGTTCGCGTTGTCGAGGCCGTACAGGCACAGATCCATCTGCTGGTAGGGGAGCGCGAAGTAGAACTCCTCCTGCGTCTGCGCCAGCGACCAGGTGTCGGTGGTGGGCGGGCGCTTGCAGATTTCGGCCGGGACGCCGAGCGCTTCGGCGAGCTGATAGACCTGCGACTTGTAGAGGTGCGCGATGGGTTTGAAATCGGCGGCGCCATCGCCGTTCTTGACGAAGAAGCCCTGGTCATACTCGAGGCGATTGGGCGTGCCGGCCACGGCGTAGTTGAGGCAGTCGGCGTGGTAGTATTCGAGCTGCTTGCGGGTGCGCTGTTTCATGTTCGTCGCCGCGACGACGCCCTGGTACACGGCGAGCGGCATGCGCGTTTCGCTGCGCTTGCCCGAGGGGTCTTCCACGACAAGCCTGGTGAGGCTGTACTGGTTGCCGTGCAGCGCGTTGGAAAGGACGACCTTGCAGCTCCAGCCGGGGCCGTAGTCGGGGAACAGCTGGCGGATGGCGGCGTCGCGGCGTTCATAGCAGCCGGCGGCGGCAAGCGTCGGGGCGATGTCCTCGACCACGTTGCGGATGCCATAGGTGTCGGTGATGAGACGGCCGAGGCGCAGGCTCTCGGGGTCGGAATCCTTTTCCGGCATGAGGACGGCGAGCACGTTGCCGGAACCCAAGGCCGCGACGCA
>CALRVN010000220.1:0-6842 GCA_943371625.1 Hyphomicrobium sp. CS1GBMeth3 | reverse complement strand
TGACGATCTTTGCCTGCGCAGCGGCGAGCTGCGCCCTGAGCTGATCGCGCTCCTTCTCGAGCGCCTCGATCTGCCCCGCCGCCGTCCGCTTGCCATCTGCCGGTGCTGCACGCCCAGTTTGGCGCGTTGCTACGACCGGCCGCCTGCTTTTTTGCGCTACCCGCTCAGCCATTTAGCCCTCCGAGATACGCCACTTGGCCCCTGGCGCTCCACGGCTGCCCACCCGTGTCATGACCTTATGTGTCGCGGTTCGAAGGCGTCAACAAGGCAGCCGACGAAGCAGCGCACACCCAACAGAAATCTCGTGTCACACTTTTTGTGCGCAATCGAAGGCCGTCGATTCAGCAGCTAAGGGGATGTCGCATTGACACAAATGCCACTCGTCCAGTTAATGGCCGCGCCTTTGAGTATGCGTCCCGCATGCTTCAAAAAATAGAACACGCCAAGGAGGCGAAAGCGATGACTGTGAAGGTTGCGATCTCGGGTTTTGGCCGCATCGGCAGGAACGTCCTGCGCGCAGCAGCCGAGGCCAAGCGCACGGACCTTCAGTTCGTCGCTATCAACGACCTCGTGCCGACGAAAGATAATGCGCACCTGTTCAAATACGACAGCGTGCACGGCACCTTCCCCGGTGACGTGACGGTTTCGGGCGACACCATCGACGTCGGCCTTGGCTATCCCATCAAGGTGCTGGCCGAGAAGGACCCTTCCAAGCTGCCGTGGAAGGATCTCGGCATCGACATCGTCATGGAATGCACCGGTATCTTCACCGACAAGGACAAGGCGAAGGTGCACCTCGACGCCGGCGCCAAGCGCGTACTCGTCTCCGCACCTTCTAAGGGCGCCGACATCACCGTCGTCTACGGCGTCAACCACGACAAGCTGACGCCCGAGCACACCGTGGTGTCGAACGCCTCGTGCACGACCAACTGCCTCGCGCCGGTCGCCAAGGTGCTGAACGACCTCGTCGGCATCAAGTCGGGCTACATGACCACCATTCACTCCTACACCAACGACCAGCGCATCCTCGACCAGGCGCACAAGGACATGCGCCGCGCCCGTGCAGCCGCACTGTCGATGATCCCCACGACGACCGGCGCCGCGGCCGCCGTCGGCCTCGTGCTGCCGGAACTCAAGGGCAAGCTGGACGGCACCTCGATCCGCGTTCCGACGCCGAACGTCTCCGTCATCGACCTGAAGTTCATCCCCGGCCGCGAGACGACGGCTGAGGAGATCAACAAGGCGATGCTGCACGCATCCCAGCAGCAGCTGAAGGGCGTACTCGCCTACGTGACCGAAGAGCTGGTATCGATCGACTTCAACCACTCGCCGGCATCGTCGAGCTTCGACTCGACACAGACGCAAGTCGTCGACGGCAAGCTGGTGCGCGTGATGTCCTGGTACGACAACGAGTGGGGCTTCTCCAACCGCATGCTCGACACCGCCGTCGTCATGGGCAAGCTGCTCTAGAGCCAAATGCCCAAAAAGCCATCCCGGTATTGCACCGGGATGGCGAAGTTGGCTCAGGAGGACAAAACTCGCATGGAGGAGCTTATCCTGAGCCTGCGCCCATCCGCATAAGCGCGCGTAAAGTCCGCACGGCCAATTGTACCGACCTGCGAAACTACCGCCGAAACACGGCCACAGCCTCGATATGCGGCGAGTAGAGGAACTGGTCGATCGGCGTCACCCGCTCCAGCTTGTATCCGCCATCGATCAGAATGCGCGCATCCCGTGCCAGCGTCGCCGGGTTGCAGGAGACCGCCGCAATCGTCTTGATGCCGGAATCGACCAGCGACGCTGCCTGCGTCGCCGCCCCCGCCCGGGGTGGATCGAACACCGCCGCCTGAAAGCCCGCAAGCTCTCGCGCTGACAACGGCTCGCGAAAGAGATCGCGCACCTTCGTCTCGATCGGCTTCAGGCCCTGCGTTCGCTTGGCGGCATTCTCGAGCGCCGACACCGCCTGCTTGTCGCCGTCGACGGCAAGCACGCTTGCCCGCTGCGCCAGCGGAAACGTGAACGTCCCCATGCCGCAGAACAGATCGACGACCTTCTTTGCGTCCCCGATCGCGCCGGTGACAAGCCGCACCATCTCCGCCTCGGCCACAGGCGCCGCCTGCAGAAATGATCGCGGCGGCAGCACGACGTTTGCGGTCCCGAAGCGCACCGCAGGCACCGTCGACTGGTAGATCGTATCGCCCGACAGCGTCAGCCGCGCCAGCTTGAGCGCCGCCGCTTCGCGCGCCAGGAACTCGCGCACATCCGCTGACGGATTGCCCGGCACATCCTCGATCGCGACATCAAGGCCATTCGCTGCCAGCGTGACGATTACCCGCCCTGGTGCCCGCCGCGACATCAGCGGCTCGACGATCCGGCGTAAGCCGGGCAGCGCTCGGACGATGGCCGACGCCGTTACCGGGCACTCCTGCAGGTCGACGATGTCGACGCCCTTCGACTCATGGAACCCGAGCATCACCCCGCGCGCCGTGCGCCGCGCCGAGAACGCCGCCCGTCTCCGCGCGCCCAAGCCAACGCCGACGACATGCGCGACCGGCGCGTCGATACCACGCGCTGCAAAGGCGCTCGCCACCATCTCCCGCTTCCACGCCAGATAAGCCGGCATGCGCAGGTGCTGCACCGCGCAGCCGCCGCAATGCGTGAAATGCCGGCACACCGGCGCGATCCTGTCCGGGCTCGGAGTCATAACCGCGACGAGGCGGGCGCGCTCCCCGCGCGCCTCGGCCTGCACGCGCTCTCCGGCAAGCGCATACGGAACGAACACCTGCCCCGAGACGGTGTCGGCTACGCCGTCGCCCTGCGCTCCCAGGCGGACGATATCGAGCGCCTGTGTGTCACCCATCGTTGAGCGCACCGATGAGGAACTCAACGTTGCCCGAGCCGCCTTTGATCGGCGAGGGAATGGAACCGGCGACGCGCCAGCCCGGCTGTGCCGCGAGCCACGCGGTCACGTCGTGCAGCGCTGAATCTCTTGCCGTCTCGTCCCGCACGATCCCGCCCTTCCCGATGCGCTCCAAGCCGACCTCGAACTGAGGCTTGACCAGCGCCACCAGAAACGCTCCTGGCGCCGCCAGTTCGAGTGCCGGCCCCAGCGCCTTGATCAGCGAGATGAAGCTGACGTCGGCGGTTATGGCATCAACCGGCTCCGGCACCGTCTCGCGCGTCAGCCGCCGCGCGTCCAGCCCCTCCAGCGACACGACCCGCGCATCGGCCTTCAGACTCGGGTGCAGTTGCCCATGCCCAACGTCCGCCGCATAAACTTTCTTAGCCCCGCGCTCGAGCAGAACTTGCGTGAACCCGCCAGTCGAAGCACCGACATCGAGCGCGACACGCCCCTCGGGATCGAACTCGAAGGCCGCAAGGGCACCGATGAGCTTCTGCGTCCCCCGCGACACCGCACGCGCCGCGTCCGCGTCCTCCAATGTCAGCTCGATTTCGCCGCCGACCTCGGCCGCAGCCTTGGTGCACACCTCTGATCCGACGCGGACTTTTCCCCGTCGGATCAAGTCGCGCGCTCGCGACCGCGATGCCACGAGACCGCGCTCCACAAGTGCAATGTCCAACCGCGTTCGCATAGGTGGTATTTACGATATTGTTCTAGATCTGCGCAGCCATCCCGGCCCAATCCACGGAGTTATCCGATGCGCCGCACTCTCGCCATGACGCTTGTCATGCTTTCACTCGCTGCCTGCGGAGACAGCAGCACGCCCTCCCACGAAGCCCACAAGGAAGGTGCTCCGTCCGCCGACGCCATTCCGCGCACGCCATCGCCCGCAGGTGCCAAAGTCTGGCTCATCGAGCCCAAGGACGGCGCCGTCGTCAAGAATCCCATCACCGTGAAGTTCGGCGTCGAGGGCATGAAAGTCGTACCCGCCGGCACGGACGAGCCCGATAGCGGCCATCACCACCTGCTGATCGACACCAAGCTCCAGGACTACGACGCGCCGATCCCCGCCGACGCCCAGCACAAGCACTACGGCAAGGCGCAGACCGAGGGGACCATCGAGCTGCCCCCCGGCAAGCACACGCTCCAGGATGTCTTCGCTGACAAGAACCACATCCCGTTCAATCCCTCGGTGGAATCCGACGTGATCACCATCACGGTCGAATAGCGCCGACAAAACCGGCTCTCTCCCAATATCAACTCTCCGTGATAGCGGCCTCAGCGGCGGCGCAAATGCATCGTTTGCGCCGCTCGCTCGTTGTTGGGGTGACACCAATCCCGGCTCAGGAGAGGCCCCCATGCTGAACATCGAACGTCGCGTCTTTTTGCGGGGTGCCACAGCCGCCGCCATTTCGACCATGGTCTACCCGCGCGTCGCGTTGGCCGCGGAAGAAGCAGGCCCCTTCAAGCTCCCGCCGCTGCCCTACGCTTTCGGCGCGCTCGAGCCGAGCATCGACGCCGCGACCATGGAGCTGCACCACGACAAGCACCACGCCGCCTACGTCAAGAACCTCAACGAGGCCGTGAAGGCACATCCCCAAGTCGCGTCGATGAAGCTAGAGGAAATCCTCGCCAAGCTGCCCGAACTCCCCGAGGACATCCGCACCGTCGTGCGCAACAACGCCGGCGGCCATGCAAACCATTCGATGTTCTGGCAGGTCATGGGCAAGGAGGGCACTGCGCCGGAGGGCGAGTTGAAGGCGGCCATCGACGCAGACCTCGGCGGCCTCGACAAGCTGAAGGAAGAGTTCAACACCAAGGGCGGCAAGGTCTTCGGCTCCGGCTGGGTGTTCGTCACCGTCGCGCCGGACGGGAAGCTGGAACTCACGACCAAGCCCAACCAGGACACGCCACTCATGGAAGGCGGCCGCGTCCTGTTCGGCAACGACGTTTGGGAGCACGCGTACTACCTGAAATACCAGAACCGCCGTCCCGAGTATCTCAAGGCCTGGTGGGATGTCGTGAACTGGAAGGCGGTCGGCGAGCGCTACGCCGCCGCCAAGGCCGGCACCCTCACGATCTGATCCCGCCCATTTTGTCATCTCGGGGCTCGTCCCCGGGATCCATCCCTCCGCGAACTCTGCGCCAGTTGCAGAACTGGATCCCGGCAACAAGTGCCGGGATGACATTCATTCATAGGTTCAACGAATCAAGCCCGGCTGGCACCTGTGAGCGTCTCGCGTCCCAGCGCACCCAGCACTGACGTCACGATGCCGCCCGCGCTGATCCCGGCCTGCTCGTACATCGCATCCGGCTTGCCGTGCTCGATGAACGTGTCCGGCAGCACGAGGCTCCGCACCTTGAGGCCGCG
The DNA here is from genome assembly GCA_943371625.1 of Hyphomicrobium sp. CS1GBMeth3. Classification (GTDB taxonomy): domain Bacteria; phylum Pseudomonadota; class Alphaproteobacteria; order Rhizobiales; family Hyphomicrobiaceae; genus Hyphomicrobium_A. The sequence continues at coordinate 1,569 of CALRVN010000220.1, read as the reverse complement.
GTCGAGCAAGCCGCTCTCGGCGAGGAATTGCAGCACATGGCTGCCGAAGCCGCCGATCGAGCCTTCCTCCACCGTCACCAGCACTTCGTGGTTCTGCGCCAAACGACGGATCAGATCCTCATCGAGCGGCTTCACGAACCGCGCGTCCGCAACCGTCGCCGATAGGCCGAACGACGCCAGCTGGTCCGCAGCCTTGAGGCATTCGTACAGCCGAGGTCCTAAAGACAGCAGCGCCACCGCCGAGCCTTCACGCACGACACGACCCTTACCGATCTCCAGTGGCACGCCTTCCGCAGGCAGCGGCACGCCGACGCCCTCGCCGCGCGGATAGCGGAACGCCGACGGGCGATCGTCTATCGCCGCGGCCGTCGCCACCATGTGCACCAGCTCGGCCTCGTCGGCCGCAGCCATCACCACGAAGCCCGGCAGGCACGAGAGATACGTGATGTCGAACGAGCCCGCATGCGTCGGCCCGTCGGCACCGACCAGGCCGGCGCGATCGATAGCGAAGCGTACCGGCAGTCGCTGGATCGCGACGTCATGCACGACCTGATCGTACGCGCGCTGCAGGAACGTCGAATAGATTGCCGCGAACGGCTTCAGCCCCTCGGTCGCGAGGCCGGCGGCGAACGTAACCGCGTGCTGCTCGGCAATGCCGACGTCGAACGTGCGCTCCGGGAACGCCTTTCCGAAGATGTCGAGGCCCGTCCCGTCCGGCATCGCCGCGGTGATGGCGACGATCTTCTCGTCCTTCTTGGCTTCCGCGACGAGGCTGTCGGCGAACACGCGCGTATAGGTCGGCGCCATTGGCTTGGCGACCACTTGCGCGCCGGTGACGACGTTGAACTTCGAAACGCCGTGGTACTTGTCCTCGGACGCTTCGGCGGGCGGATAGCCTTTGCCCTTCTTCGTCACGACATGCACCAGGATCGGCCCCTGATGCGCATCGCGCACGTTCTTCAGCACCGGCAGCAGCTGATTGAGGTCGTGTCCGTCGATCGGACCGACGTAATAGAAGCCGAGTTCCTCGAACCACGCCCCGCCCTGCCACAAGTGGCGCGTGTACTCCTCGACACGCGCCGCGCGTCGCTCCCAGCTCTTCGGAAGCTGCTTGGCGAGCTGCTTGGCGATGTCACGGAAGTAGAGGTAGGTCCCACTGGACGTGATGCGCGCAAGGTACGCACTCAGCGCACCCGTCGGCGGCGCGATCGACATGTCGTTGTCGTTGAGGACCACAATCAGGCGCTCGTCACGCGCGCCTGCGTTGTTCAGCGCCTCGTACGCCATGCCAGCGCTCATCGCGCCATCGCCGATCACGCAGATGACGTTGTTGTCGCGCTTCTCCAAATCGCGCGCCACCGCCATGTCGAGACCGGCCGAAATCGATGTCGAAGAGTGCGCCGCGCCGAACGGGTCGTACTCGCTTTCGGCACGCCGCGTGAAACCGGACAGGCCGCCCGGCGTCCGCAACGTGCGAATGAGGTCGCGGCGTCCGGTGATGATCTTGTGCGGATAGGTCTGGTGGCCGACGTCCCAGACGAGCCGGTCGCGCGGCGTGTCGAACACCCA
>CALRVN010000219.1:0-6863 GCA_943371625.1 Hyphomicrobium sp. CS1GBMeth3 | reverse complement strand
GGCGGTCACGACAACTCGGCGCGGCAGGGGGCAACCTCTGCCGCGCTGGTGTATCCACCAAGGCGATCGACACCGGCAAAATGGCGAGATGCCACCTGCCGGAGCGAATTCGGAGATCGTCGCGCTAGGTTTTTGGCAAGGCTCGAATGGCACTCGGCTTGTCGCTGGTGCAATCCTTGCCTAACGTCGCAACCGCTTGGCGCCGATACCGGTGCCTTCGAATTGGCCGGAGTGCGGAATGACGGCAGAGATCGATAGCGTTCTGGACCGGCGCCGGCTGCGCCGCCGGTTGACCGTCTGGCGTTCACTAGCAGTGGCTGGCGTGGTCATCGCGCTGTTCGCCCTCGGCGCTGCGGGCAGCGACGACTGGTCGGGGCTGGGCACGAAGCAGATCGCACGCGTATCGATCTCGGGCACCATCACCGAGGACCGGGACCAGCTCGAGCTGCTCAAGAAGATCGGCGAGTCCGACAAGGCCGCGGCTCTCTTGGTGTTCGTCAACAGCCCGGGTGGGACCACGACGGGCGGCGAGGCGCTGTTCGCGGCGTTGCGCGACATCGCCAAGAAGAAGCCGGTCGTTGCGCAATTCGGGACTGTTGCGGCATCGGCTGGCTACATCGTCGGACTTGGCGCCGACCATATCGTGACCCGCGCCAACACCATCACCGGCTCGGTCGGGGTGCTGATCCAGTGGCCGGAAGTCAGCCAGATGCTCGACAAGCTCGGCATCAAGTTCAACGAGATCAAGAGCGGCGACCTGAAGGCCGTTCCGTCGCCCTTCGAGCCATTGAATGCGGAGGGCCAGAAGGTCACGCAGGCGATGATCGACGAAGGCTTCCGCTGGTTCCTCGGCCTCGTCGAGGAGCGTAGGGGCATCAAGGCGGACCAGATCACGGGCCTCAAGCAGGGCCGGGTGTTCACCGGCCGCGAGGCGGTGCAGCTGAAACTGGCCGACTCTATTGGCGGCGAGGACGAGGCGGTCGCCTGGTTGCGCAAGGAGCGCCACGTCGACGAAACCCTCAAGGTCGTCGAGTGGAAGCCGTCAACGGCGGACTCATTCGGTCTTTTCAGCTCCGTCGCGTCGGCGGCAGCGAGCTTTTTCAACCACACCTATTTGGGACAAATGCTCATTAGAGACCCGTCTGTGTCAGGTCTTGGCCTTGACGGGTTCATTTCCGTTTGGCACCCTTCGGAAAACTAATAGATTACAGTCATTTGCGGGCGGGGCGAGATGATAAAGTCAGAGTTGATACATAAAATCGCGAGTACCAATCCCCATCTTTACCATCGTGACGTAGAGCGCATCGTGAAGGTCGTGTTCGACGAGATCGTCGAAGCGCTGTCGCGCGGTGATCGCGTGGAGCTGCGCGGCTTCGGTGCATTCACGGTGAAGCACCGCGCTGCCCGGCAGGGACGGAACCCGCGCACGGGCAGGTCGGTTTCGGTGGCAGAGAAATTCGTGCCGTTCTTCAAGACCGGTAAAGAGCTGCGCGATAGGCTCAATAACGGCAAAGAAAGCCACTAGGTAACTTCGAGGTCGGCATCGTGTTGAAGCGGATCGTCTCGCTGCTCATCGCTGTTCCGGCCGGGCTGTTGCTCGTCACGCTGGCCGTGGTCAATCGCCACGAGGTGCGCTTGGTGCTTGATCCATTCCGGCCCGAAAATCCGGTCATCTCGCTGGCGCTGCCGCTTTACGCCTACCTCTTCCTCGCGCTGCTTCTTGGCGTCGTGCTCGGCGGGACGGCAACGTGGCTGAGCCAGGCACGATGGCGGCGCAGTGCTCGCCATCAGAGCCGCGCAGCTGCGCGATGGCATGCCGAAGCTGATCGGCTTACGCGCGAGCGCGATGCCGCTGCGGCAGTCAAAGCCGGCAACAACACGCGGCCCCGGCTGGCGGCTACCGGCACCTGATACGGCCTTCGTCAGATGAGAGCCGGACGCGCAATCGGAGCGCGCCTGCACTATCTATCGCCATGACGCATAGGGCGGCGGGACCGCTGCAACGATGACAACCGAAGTCAAAATCTGTGGCCTGCGCGATGCCGCGTCGCTCGATGCTGCGCTCGACAGCGGCGCCGACTATGTCGGCTTCGTCTTCTTTGCGCGCAGCCCGCGTAACGTCGATCCGTCAGCGGCGCGGGTGCTCGCCGATAGGGCGCGCGGGCGCGCGAAGATCGTCACGTTGTTCGTCGATCCGGATGATGTGCTGCTGGCCGAGGTTGTCGGCGCAGTCGAGCCCGATATCATTCAGCTGCACGGTTCCGAAACGCCTGCTCGCGTCGGCGAAGTCGCGCGCCGCTTCGGGCGCCCGGTAATGAAGGCCGTCGCCGTCGGTGGCGCAGCCGATGTGGCCGCGGCGCTCGCGTATGCAGGTGTGGCCGAGCGCATTCTGTTCGATGCAAAGCCTCTGCCTTCGGAGGGCAGCGCTCTGCCGGGCGGCAATGGCGTCGCTTTCGACTGGCAGGCACTCGCGGGGCTCGAAGGGCGTTTAGATTACATGCTTGCCGGTGGTCTCAACCCCGAGAACGTTGCCGAAGCGGTGCGGCTCACAGGAGCGCGCGCGGTCGATGTTTCCTCGGGGGTCGAGCGGGCGCCGGGCGAAAAGGACCCCGATCTCATCCGCCGCTTTATCCGCGCGGCAAAGACCGCTAAGCAGACCGTCTGACGACGGCCGACGATGCAACTGGCCGCAAAGGATCATTGATGGCAACGGCTCAGAGCAAGCTCAAGGGTGGGGCGAACGACGCCAAGCTCAACACGTTCCGTGGCGGGCCCGACGAGCGCGGACACTTCGGCATATTCGGCGGACGCTTCGTTGCCGAGACGCTGATGCCGCTGATCCTCGATCTGGAGAAGGCGTACACGGACGCGAGGGCGGATCCAAAGTTCAAAGCCGAGCTCGACAATCTCAATACGCACTACGCCGGCCGGCCGAGCCCGCTTTATTTCGCCGAGCGTCTCACCGAACATCTTGGTGGCGCGAAGGTCTACTTCAAACGCGAAGAGCTCAATCACACCGGCAGCCACAAGATCAACAACTGCCTCGGCCAGATCCTTCTGGCCAAGCGCATGGGCAAGACGCGCATCATCGCCGAGACGGGTGCCGGCCAGCATGGCGTCGCGGTAGCAACGGTGTGTGCCCGCTTCGGCCTGCCGTGCGAGATATTCATGGGCGCGACGGACGTGCAGCGGCAGAAGCCGAACGTCGTGCGCATGCACATGCTCGGCGCGAAGGTGAACGCGGTGACGAGCGGCGCCGGCACGCTGAAGGACGCGATGAACGAGGCGCTGCGCGATTGGGTCACCAACGTGCACGACACCTACTACATCATCGGCACGGCGGCGGGCCCGCATCCCTATCCGGAGCTGGTGCGCGACTTCCAGTCGATCATCGGCAAGGAAGTGCGCGAGCAGATGCAGGCTGCGGAGGGGCGCCTGCCTGACACGCTCGTCGCGTGTATCGGCGGCGGCTCGAATGCGATTGGCCTGTTCCATCCGTTCCTCGACGACGAGAGCGTCAAGATCTACGGGGTCGAAGCCGGCGGCCACGGGATCGATGTCGAGAACGGACACGCTGCTTCGATGGGTGGCGGCCGGCCCGGCGTGCTGCACGGCAATCGCACGTATCTGTTGCAGGACGCGGAAGGGCAGATCCTCGAAGGGCACTCGATTTCGGCCGGCCTCGATTACCCGGGTGTCGGGCCCGAGCATTCGTGGCTCAAGGATACCGGCCGCGTGACGTACGTGCCGGCAACCGACAAGGAAGCTCTCGACGCATTCCAGTTGTGCACCCGGCTCGAGGGCATCATCCCGGCGCTGGAGCCCGCGCATGCGCTCGCGTACGTGACGAAGCTGGCGCCTACGCTGCCGAAGGACGATCTGCTCGTCATGTGCCTGAGCGGGCGCGGCGACAAGGACGTGTTCGCGGTCGCCGGTTATCTCGGCATGGATATCTGACAAGTCATGAGCAAAGAGACGCGTATCGATCGCCGCTTCGCGAAGCTGAAGGCGGAGGGCCGTCCGGGGCTCGTCACCTTCGTCACCGCGGGCGACCCCGACCTCGAAACCTCGAAGCAGATCCTCAACGGGTTGCCGAAGGCGGGCGCCGATCTGATCGAGCTCGGCATGCCGTTCTCGGATCCGATGGCGGACGGCCCCGCGATTCAGGCGTCGTCGCTGCGTGCCCTGCAGGCGGGGCAGAAGATGGCGGACACGCTCGCGATGGTCGCCGACTTCCGCAAGCGGGACGACGATACGCCGATCGTGCTGATGGGCTATTACAACCCGATCTACATCTATTCGACCGAGCGGTTCATCGCCGACGCACTGGCGGCTGGCGTCGACGGCCTCATCGTCGTGGACCTGCCACCGGAGGCGGACGACGAGCTATGCCTGCCAGCAACTGCAGCGGGTCTCAACTTCATCCGGCTCACGACTCCGACCACGGATGACAAGCGCTTGCCGGCGGTGCTGCAGAACACCTCGGGCTTCCTCTACTACGTGTCGATCACCGGGATCACCGGGTCCGCGGCTCCTGACGTTAACAGTGTTCACAAACGTGTCCGCAGGATCAAGGAGGCGACCGCGCTTCCTGTGGCGGTCGGTTTTGGCGTAAAAAGCCCGGAACAGGCGAAGGCGCTGGGCCAGGTGGCCGATGCCGTCGTGGTTGGTTCGGCGCTGGTCGGGGCCATTGAAAAGAGCCTCAATGGGGACCGCCGCTCCACTGGAAAGACAGTTCCGGCTGTCCTAGACTTGGTGGGCTCATTGGCCGGTGCCGTCCGCACCGCGTGAGCTCAACCGAAGCGCAGGTTAACCGCTTTAATTGCCGCAGTGCGGCAGTAAGCCTATAAGCGCGATAATTAGCGGGGCGTTCGGGCCGGTGTGTTAGGCTGAAGCCCTTGAATAATAAGGCAGACACCGCCGATTTCGTCCGGCTATGTCGAGAGGCCAAGAGCGTGAACTGGATTAACAACGTCGTCCGGCCCAAGATTCGCAGCTTCCTGACGACGAAGCGCGAAGTGCCAGACAATCTCTGGATCAAATGCCCCGAGACCGGGCAGATGGTCTTCTACAAGGATCTCGAGGCGAACCAGTTCGTGGTGCCGGGGTCCGATTTCCATATGCGCATGGCGTCGGACGTACGCCTACAGCACTTCTTCGACGGCGGCCAATTCACGCGTGTGCCGGTGCCTTCCGTTCCGCTCGATCCGCTGAAATTCCGCGACGGCAAGAAGCGCTACACGGAGCGCCTGCGCGACGCGAAGGCAGAAACGGGCCTGGAAGACGCGGTGCTGGTCGGCGAAGGCAAGCTCGACGGCAAGGACGTCGTCGCGGCGGCCCAGGATTTCCGCTTCATGGCCGGATCGCTCGGCATGGCGGCCGGCGGGGGCGTGATCGCCGGCATGCTGCGGGCGGTCGAGAAGAACACGCCCTTCATTCTGTTCGCCGCATCTGGTGGCGCGCGCATGCAGGAAGGTATCCTGTCGCTGATGCAGATGCCGCGCACGACGATTGCCGTGCAGCGCCTGCGTGAAGCGAAGCTGCCGTACATCGTAGTGCTGACGGATCCAACCACGGGCGGCGTCACGGCATCGTATGCAATGCTCGGCGACGTTCACATCGCGGAGCCCGGTGCGCTGATCTGCTTTGCGGGGCCGCGCGTCATTGCACAGACCATTCGGGAGAATCTGCCGGAAGGCTTCCAGCGCGCCGAATATCTGCTCGAGCACGGCATGATCGACATGGTGGTCCACCGCCACCAGATGCGCGAGACGCTGAGCCGCATCTGCCATGTTCTGACGAGCACGCAGCCGCCCAAGCACGACAAGAAGAAGCTCAACGGCAAGACGCACACCAACGGCAGCACGGTCGACGCCAACCTCATCGCCACGCGCAACGCGACGGCGCCGGCGATCGAGCCGGAGATCCTCGGCCCGGAGGAGCGTTTCGATCCGGCGCGGATCGAGCACCGTGAGACCAGCCGTAGCGACGACGAGCCAAAGACGAAGTCGCCCCCCAAAGACAGACAGCACTGATGTCGATTGCCATTCCCAACCGTTGGTCCGGCGGTCTGTCAGTCGGCGGGCGCGATGAGCGTTTCCGGCCGGCGCCGGCAAACCGAGCGTAACGGACGAGCCCGCATGCCGACGAGCGCCAAGCTCCTCGCCGAGATGAAGCTGCTGCATCCGCAGCTGATCGACTTGTCGCTCGGCCGCGTGGAACGGCTGCTGGGCAAGCTGGGCAACCCGCACCGGAAGCTGCCGCCGGCGGTGCACATCGCGGGGACCAATGGTAAGGGCTCGGTCACGGCGTATCTGAAGGCGATGCTGGAAGCCGCGGGTGCGCGCGTTCACGTTTATACATCGCCGCACCTTGTTCGTTTCCACGAGCGGATCGAGCTTGCGGGAGCTGACGGCAAGGCGGCGCCGATCGGCGAGGATGCGCTGCTCGACGTGCTGACGCGGACGCTGGCGACCAACGCGCACGACGACATCACCCAATTCGAGATCACGACCGCCGCGGCGTTTCTTGCTTTCGCGGAGCATCCGGCGGACATCCTGCTGCTCGAGGTCGGGCTTGGCGGTCGGCTCGATGCGACCAACGTCGTCGACTGGCCGGTGCTCGACATCATCACGCCGGTATCACTCGACCATGCCGAGAAGCTCGGCGCGACCCTGGCGAAGATCGCTTACGAGAAGGCTGGTATTTTGCGCGGTGGCGTTTCGGCTGTGATCTCGCAGCAGGAGGCCGAGGCGGAGGACGTCATCCGCGCCGAGGGCGCCAAGGTCGGCGCGCCGCTGGTGGTGTGGGGAGAGCATTTCGACGCCTACGAGCAGCGCGGGCGGCTCGTGGTGCAGATGGAG
>CALRVN010000218.1:0-6881 GCA_943371625.1 Hyphomicrobium sp. CS1GBMeth3 | reverse complement strand
CTCGTCCCAAACGTCACGTTGAGGTGGCAGCTCCTTCAAGCCATAAATGGCGACCTTGGCCTGCTTGCCGCGGGCGGCTGGAAGCGAGCGATATTTGAGCTCGATGCGATCGATGACACGCTGAGCTCCTGGCAGGTCGAGAGGGCGGGTGCGGCTGCCGGCACGGATGAATTCGTTGACGCGCACATCCTGCGGCGGCCCCCGATCGAAGAACACCTTCAGATCGATCATCTCGACGTCGTTGCCGCGCACTTCGACTGCAATCTTGCTGAAAAAACCTTCCCGGCGGCCGACGCGGATGGTGTCGCGGTCGACGCCGAAGCTGACCGATTGCTCACCGAGCAATTCCCAAGCATCGCGTCCCGGGGCGCCACGGTCACGGTCTCCATCGCGGCCTGGACCGCCGCGATCACGGTCACCACCGCGGTCGCGGTCTTGATCGCGGTACTGCGCCTGCGCGCCATCGATGGTCGTAGAGAAGGCGAGCAGCACCAGAATGGGCACCACCATTATTCGCCAAATCATTGTCGTACTCCCTAGTTCGTTCCCGCGACCGTTGCCGCGAGCCGGCAAGCAATGCGGGTTTTCAACGACGGAATTGTGATAACCCGCGGCACCTGAACACAGGCTGCAAGCCGGCGCGGGTTAAGCCTTGGGGATGATTGGATTAGTTGGGTGGGACGCTCGGCTTCGGATTTTGGCCCGCGAGCACCGGCGCCACGACCTGCCGAAAAAATCCCGGGGCGAGGGCCCCGGGATAAAGGAAACGACGGGAGACACGTGGCTACAAATCGGATGTTAGAGCACGGGGCTCAGAAGGGGATTTCGTCGTCGAGCTGCTTGTCGAAGCTGCCGCCGCTCTTGGCGCCGCCGGCACCGGCACGGGCAGGTGTACGAGCCGGCGGAGCGTCATAGCCGCCGCCGGCGTCGCCGGCGTAATCCGTTTGGCCGCCCTCGGCCATGCCACCACCGGCGCGGCCGTCGAGCATGGTGAGGTTGCCGTTGAAGCCCTGCAGCACGACCTCGGTCGAATAGCGGTCCTGGCCGGACTGGTCCTGCCACTTGCGCGTCTGCAGCGCACCTTCGATGAATACCTTGGAGCCCTTGCGCAGGTACTGCTCGGCGACCTTGCACAGGTTCTCGTTGAAGATGACGACCGAATGCCACTCGGTCTTCTCGCGCCGCTCGCCGGTGGTCTTGTCGCGCCAGGTGTCCGATGTGGCGATGCGCAGATTGGCGATCGGGCGGCCGTCCTGGGTGCGGCGGATCTCGGGATCCTTGCCCAGGTTGCCGACCAGGATCACCTTGTTGACCGAACCAGCCATGCCTTCGCTCCTTGCATTTCGCGGCACCCGCAGCGGGCGCTCAATTCCAGATGCGCCGCCGTCCGCAACTAGGCCCGACGAGTCGCACTCACAACCTTAGTATCGCTATCCCGCCGACTGGGCTCGGACCGAACGCCGCCTGTGCACATAAAATATCGGCACGTCGTTCTCTATCCGTTCTAATTTAGGCCACCGTACGCGTCCGTTCAAGCCCCCAATGGGCTGCGCAGCACAGCTAAATTGTGGGCACACGGTTAGTTGCGCAGGGTCTCGGCCGTGGCGGAGAGGTCGCGCAGCACCTTGGGCGGTGTTGAGCCGGAAGCCGGGCACGAGGGCGCTTTCAAGCTGTCGTAGATGGACACCACGTCGCCGCGGAACTGCGGGACGATCGCGCGCCGGGCAACACCGGTCGCGATGGCGCCGCTGCTCCACCGGGCGCTGCACATCTGCTTCGTCAGGTAGGCCGTCAGGTCGGCGGTATAGCTGAGCGCCGGCGGGACAGGCGAAGCGCCGACCCAGCTCTGCCAACGCTGCTGATCGATGGTGCCCGTCCAGGTGGCGTCCTTCTCCGCCAGCTTCTTGACGAACTCCGCGGCGCGCTGGCGGTCGTCGGCTTCGACCAAGCGATCGAGGCTCAACGCGAGCGAAGCACGTTCGTTTGCGTCGGGCGCTCGCACGCTGAGCTCGGTCAGATCCGTGAGGCCAGTCGTGTCCCATGTCGGCGGCTGCGATTGCCAAATGACGGCGCCGCGGAAATCACTGCCGGTCATCTTCATGCCGGTCATGTCGACGCCCTGCAGCAGCGCCTTCTGCAAGCTGGCGGCTTCGAGGCTGGCGTCGCGCAGCACAGCACCGTCGAGGCGCGCGAAGTTGAGGAGCGCACCTTGCAGCGACGCGCTGGAGAAATCGGCGAGTTGCAGCTGTGCGCCTGTGAGGTCGGCACCCTGCAGCGAGGCATTGAGGAAGTTTGTGCCTTGCGCCTGCACGCCGCCGGTCAGATCGGCCTTGTCGAGATGGGCGTTGGAAAGGCTGGCGCCGATCAGCAGCGCATTCGAAAGCTCAGCACCATCGAGCTGAGCCTCGTCGAGCTTCGCGCCGGTGAGGTCGATGCCCCACAGCCTGGCGCCCGTGAGCTTGGCGCGGCTGAGGTCGACGCCCTTGGCGGAGGCACAGCGCGCAGCGGTGCGATTGTCGCTGAGGAGGACCGTGTCCGGCTCGGCGCAGTTAAGCGTGGCATTCTCGAGGTTGGCGCCGACGAGGCTGGCACCATCGAGCGTTGCGCCGGTAAGGTCAGCGCCGGAAAAATCGGTGCGGTCCAGCTTGGCGAAGCGCAGGTCCCGGCCGCGCAGGCGAAGCGGTTTGTCCGGCCGCTGCTCGCTGTCTTCGGAAAGGTCCGAGTCCGTGACGACGAGATTGCGGCGGAAAACGCCGAACAACGAGCCATCAGACGGAGCGTCGAGGAAGGGCAGAGCGAAGCCACTTTGCTGCACCTTGCCGGCGGCGGGAGAAGCCCAGGAGGTCAACCGCTGGCCGATGCTATCGAGCCGCTCTCCCGGAACGGTAGCGGCGAAATAGGAGACATAGGCGACGGCCGCGAGCACCAGCGTGGTCGCAACCACGCTCAGCGGATGCGTGAGCGTGGAACGCAGGAACGCCTGCAGGAACGAAATCTCCGCCCGCATCAGGAACACGCCGATCAGCAGCAGCCCTGCGATGTCGAGCGTCAGGAAGATGCGGTTGATCCACGTCGTCGTGACGTCGTGATAGGGCAGGAACGCGACCTGCATATAGAGCAGCAGGATCACCGGCAGGATGACGATGGTCAGCCACAACATCAGGTTCAAAAACCCGCTCATCACGGTCGAACGCTGCGGGCCGGCTATCGCCTGCACGAGGAAGAAGTTGTGCAGCTCGAGCCGCAGCGGATGCGTGCGCTTGTTGGAGAGCTCGAGGTATCGGATCGCCTGGTCGAACTCGATTGCCTTACGAGCGAGCAGCACGAGCTGCGCAAGTATGCCGAGGTGGAACAGCACCAGCACGATGGGGGCGAACTGGAAGAACTGCTTGAGCTGGATCTTGACCTGCAGGATCGGCAGCTGCACCGGTGTCTCAAGCAGCAGCGCTTCATGCGTGACGCCGGCAACGGCAATCACCAAGTAGGTCATGATGGCGAGGAAGATGAGCCAGCCGGTATGGGCGGTGTCGCTCGAGCTGTTGACAGCTTCGAGCAAGCTATAGGGGTTGACCGGCGTCTCGGCCTCTGGAGAAAGACGGGCCCTGTCCGCCATACGCGATAACCCCCACGCTGCTCGGGCGTGAACTAGACAAGCTTATGGGAAAAAGTGTGACATCGGCCACGGGTATGTGGCCAAGTCCGTAATCCCCCTTGCTCTTTCCCCACGGAGCAATCATTGAGTCAAGCGGTAGTCAGCCGTCCGAACGCTGCCGATCACGGTATCGGGCATGGGGTGGCCGAAACAGCGCAGGAGATGCCCCCGCGTGAGCGCCACCACTCAGTATAACTGCCGGAAATGCCCTGGTTATTGCTGCTCCTATCCGCTCATCCCTCTGGATAAGCGCGACGTGGAGCGTCTGGCCCGTCACCACGACATGACGTTCGAGGCCGCCAAGCTGGCGTTTACCAAGGAAGACCACGGCCGCAAGTATGCGATGCGGCGCAAGAAGGACGAGATATACGGCAAGATCTGCCGCTTCTTCGACACCAAGAAGCGCTGCTGCACTATTTACCATGCGCGCCCGTCGGTGTGCCGCTCGTTCCCGGGCGCCGGGCGCTGCGGGTACTACGACTTCCTCGCCTTCGAGCGCCGGGCGCAGGAGGACGAGAAGTTCGTCGCCCTCACCAACCACGAGGGTTGAGCGGTTTTCGCTGTAGAGACTGTTAGTTCAGCGGAACGTTGATCGTGCCCTGCAGCGTGTAGCCGTTGTAGCTGGAGGTGCCGAGGCCATCCCAAGAGGCGAGGCCTCGCACCTGCCAGCCGGTGGTCGTCGCGATATTGAGGCCACCCTGCAGCCGCCCCCAGTAGTCGCCGGGTCCGACGACGAACCCGTCGATGATGGCGACGTCGGGATTGTCGAAGTCCCATACTCCTTTGATCGCCGCGAACGGCTCGATGAACGTGTCCGCGGTGTGTGCGAAGCGGTAGCCGATCTCGGGCCCGAACTGCAGGCGCCCGAGCGAGACGTCCTGTCCCGAAACGAACGTGCCGGCCGAGTTGGTGAACGCGTCCTGGCCTTCGGTGATGTAGGCGAGTTCTGCCGAAGGCGTGACGCGCCACGCGCCATGGACCCAGTTGCCCGCGAGCGCGCCCTTCACCAACCAGCGCGAGGTGTCGAACCCTGCGGTCGCGGTATCGACTGTCAGGTCGTTGCTCGAGCGCCCCCAAGCGGCGCGCAGGTCGAAATAGATGTTGTCATGGATGCGCGCCGACAGGTACGGCCCGATCATCCAGCCATTGCCGTTGACGTTGGAGGATAGGGCGCCCGATTCATCCTTGGCCCAATCGAACTGCGCCAGCACGCCGACGATCATGTTCTCGGCGAGGCGGTAGTCGCCGCCGAAGTACAGCAAACCGACGTGGCCGTTGCGGTCGAGGTTGCCGTTGTCGTCGTCGAAGGCGGAGTAGCGTCCCTCGACCCAGACATCCCAGAGCGAGGCTGTCTCGTAGGCGAGCGGCAGCGATCCGCCATCCCCGGCGCCGAGCGCCATGCGGTCCTTCTGCATCTGCGATTGCGCTGCCTGCCGCCGCATCTGGCTGAGGCTCTGGGAGAACTGGATTGACTTGCCGCCCGTTACGTCGGCGGTGTCGTCTCCGAGACGGCCGGCACCAAGCCCCATCGCATTGCCGAGGCCGGAGCCCAGCCCCATGGCGCCGGTGCCGAGAGCCCCGCCGCGGCTCGCCACGTTCATGGCGCCGTTCGCCATGCCTGTCGTCATCGGCGGCGACGTCGCGAGCGCGCGATTGAGCAGGCTGATGTTGGTCGGATCATTGAGGAGGATGCTGCTGATGCGGCTCTGCAGGAAGCCTCTGGCCACGGCCCCTGAGACATCCGCCTTCGGGACGGGACCAGGAGCCGGCACCGCCGTGCAGGCCACCGTAAGTCCGACGGACGAGCTGAAGGTGCCCGAAGCAAACAACACCTGCAGCGTCCGGTCACCGTTTAGCCCAGTGACCGTGTAGTTGAAGGTGCCCGGAATTGGCAGGTACGTGATGAGTAGGGACGAACCGGTGAGGGCGTAATCTCCCGTGGCGTCGAGCACCACGCTCGTTATGTGAATTGCTTCTCCTACGTCGAGCGTCAACTGCGAGGTCGCATTGGTATCAGCGCCTATGGACCCGATGTTGACGTTCCAAGCGCCGGAATTGATCGCATCGCAGGCCGGTGAGGCGAGCGCGGAGCTTGACGCGCCGATCAAGGCAGCCGCAACGACCGCAGCCGTGCACGCTCTGTTGCGCTTGAGCGCTGCCATCGATTTCCCCCGCGGAATGGCGATGCGAGCACAATGACGCGACAAGAACCGGGCGACGGCCGGAGAGGTGAGATAAGCAGTGATTCGATACACTGTTCAACGCATAGCGAACGACGTTCGCTGACGTGAATCGCAACTGACGGCTGTCTGCCGACTTTCGAGCGACAGTCGGGCGAGGACTGAGCTAAACGTCGCCGCCCACGGCCCGCTTGCGATCGCCTGACGGATCGAATACCCGCTCCAGGTGCCTGCATGTCGCCTCGTGGGTCAGGTCCACGCTCAAAGGCGTCACCGAGATGCGCCGTGAATCTACAGCCGCAAGGTCCGTGCCGGGAATGAGCGTCGAAGGCGGCCGCTCGAAGTTGAACCAGTAGTACGGCATATCCCAAGGATCGCTGCGCTGGTCGATGCGCAGTGAGGCCTGGTCGCGCCGCCCCTGGCGCGTGATCTCGATCCCCGTCACCGCATCCGGCGGGCACGGCGGGAAGTTGACGTTGAGCACGATCTGCTTCGGCCATTCGGAATCGAGCAGCCGCGCGATCAATCCCGGGCCGTGCGTCAGTGGCGTCTCCCAGTGGATCTTGCCTTCCTCCAGCGAACCGCCGACCTGACTGAACGCGATCGACCGCACGCCCAGGATCGTTCCTTCGATCGCCGCCGCGATGGTGCCTGAATAGGTAACGTCCTCGGCAAGGTTCGAGCCATGGTTGATGCCCGACAGCACGAGGTCCGGCGGGCTGTCGATCATGAAGTGGCGCACCGCCATGATCACGCAGTCCGTTGGGGTGCCACGCAGCACGAATGTGCGCGCATTCGTCTGGCGCACGCGCAGCGGCTCGTGCAGCGTCATCGAGTGCGACGCGCCCGACTGGTTCTTCTCCGGCGCCACGACCCACACGTCGTCGGAAAGCTCCTCGGCGATGCGCCGCAGATTATCGATGCCCTCCGAGCCGATGCCGTCGTCGTTCGTGACCAGAATTCTCATGTCTAGACGGCCTTCTCGATGACGGCGAGGCCGCCCATGTACGGGCGCAGTGCTTCCGGAATGACGACCGTGCCGTCGGCCT
>CALRVN010000217.1:0-6905 GCA_943371625.1 Hyphomicrobium sp. CS1GBMeth3 | reverse complement strand
GCCAACGCCCTGATGATGCCGATCTATTGGCTGGGAATTTCGTACGCCGCCTACCGCGCGCTATGGCAGCTCATCACGGCGCCATTCCATTGGGAGAAGACGGAACACGCTGGCCGCGATGCCGCGTCAGGCGAAGAAACGCAGCGCCTCGCGTGAGATCTTCTGCTTCGTCTTCGCGTAGTCGGCCCAGGGATCGGTCTTGCGCTTGATACGCTGGAGCACCGACGGGATTGTGAACACGTTCGCCGCCTCGATGCGCGACAGCTCCGCCCACGCCACCGGCGTTGCGACGCTCGCCTCCGGCTTGGCGCGCGGCGAGTAGGGGGCGACCGCCGTCGCGCCGCGCTCGTTGCGTAGCCAGTCGATGAAGATGCGGCCTTTCCGCTTCGCCTTCGACATCACGGCGACGAAGCGTTCCGGCTCCGCCTCTGCGAGCTTCTCGGCGACGCCACGGGCGAAGCCTTTGATCGTGTCCCAATCCTGCTTGCCGCTCAGCGGCGCGATGACGTGAATGCCCTTGCCGCCGGTGACGAGCGCGAAACTCTCCAGTCCCGCCGTTTGCAGCAGCCGCCGCACGTCGCACGCCGCATCGCGCACGTCGGCGAACCCTAAGCTCGTGTCCGGATCGAGGTCGAAAATCAGCCGCTCGGGGTGTTCCAGGTTGCCGACTCGCGCACCCCACGGATGAATCTCGAGGCCTGCGATCTGCGCTACCGAAACGAGCCCGGCCGCGTCGTCGACCATCAGGTAGTCTGCCTTGTCCCCGTCGTTCTCGACGACGGGCACGCTCTTGATTGCTTCCGGCGTCCCCTTCTTGTGATGCTTCTGGAAGAAGTGCTCGCCGGTATCGCCGTTCGGGCACCGCACCAGACTGATCGGCCGGTCGCCCGCGTAGGGCAACATGCGGCCGCTGACGGCGAGGTAGTAGTTTGCGAGATCGAGCTTCGTCAGTCCCGCGCCGCTGAACAGAACACGCTCCGGGTTTGTCAGGCGAACGCCGGCGACCTCGTCGGTCTCTGCGCCCTTGGCCATGTCCACCACCGCCTGCGCTTGCACTTCCTTGGCCGGCTTGTCGCCGCGGAGCCCTAAGTAAGCCGGATGCCGCAGGATGCCGTCATTCGTGCGTTCCGTGAATGCGATCTGCGCCACGAGCCGCGGCTCCACCCAGCCGACGTCGCGGCCGATAGCGCGTGGCACGTTGACGAACGGCGACGTCTTGCGCGCCAGCTTCGCAAACCGCGCGCTGAGATCGTCCATTGTCGCGACGTCGAATCCTGTTCCGACGCGGCCGCGGTAATGCAACTTGCCGTCGACGAACTCACCGACCAGCAGCGATGCGAACGGCCGCCCCTTCTTGTCTGATTTCCTGAAGCCGCCGATGACGAACTCTTCGTTGCCCGTGCATTTGCACTTGAGCCACGAGTGCGTCCGGCGCGACAGGTAAGGCTTGTCCGCCTCCTTGGAGACGATGCCTTCGAGTCCCAGCCGGCATGCCTGCGCCAGCACGCGGTCGCCCTGCCCTTCGACATCCTCGCTGTAGCGAATGGCGGCGGGCGCACCCTTAAGCACGCGACGCAGGATTTCCTTGCGCCGTTTCAGCGGCTCATCGCGCAGGTCGCGCCCGTCGAGTTCGAGGATATCGAACACGTAGTAGGTGAGGGGAGAGCGCCCGTCCTTCAGGCTGCTTTGCAAGAGCTGGAAGCTCGAACGGCCCTGAGCGTCTTGCGCTACGATCTCGCCGTCGAGCACCGCGCTGGAAACCTTCAGCTCGCGCAACGCATCGGCGATCGGCGCGAACTTCTGCGTCCAGTCTTTCCCTGACCGCGTGTACATGCGGCAACGGCCGCCACCCAGCGTGGCGATGGCACGATAGCCGTCGTATTTGATCTCATGCAGCCACTCGCTGCCCTCTGGCGGCGCAGTCGCGAGGGTCGCGAGCTGAGGCGCGATGAACTCGGGCAATGGCACTGCGGAACGGGACTGGCCTCGCTTCGGGGCGACCGCGAGCGGTTGGGAGCGCGGCGTTTTGCGTGCCATGGCGCCAACCCTGTGATGCGCGCAATCGGCTGCGGCGCAGAAAGCGACGTCCAGCACCGCACTTAATCGCACGTCCGAGTAAAGTCGGGTTTAAAGAACGCGCATCTCGCCCGCTTCCGGCAACAGAGCCCTTGGATCGGCAACTTCCCGAACCAGGCGCAGAAGCGTCGAGGCTTTGACCGGTTTCGACACGAAGCGCACGCCCAGCGGCAGATGACCTTCCGTTGGCTCCAGCACGCCGGAGAGCAGCACCACGCCCGTGCGCGGGAATTCTTCGTGCACACGCCGCGCGAGATCGAAGCCGTTTAAGCGGCCCGGCATCGCCACATCGCTCACGATTGCGCAAAGCCCGCCTTCAGCAACGCGCGATAACGCCTCGTCACCGGTTGCGGCGAGTACAACTTCGAAGCCTGACTGACCGAGGATGTCTGAGACATACATCCCCACGAGCGGCTCGTCCTCTACGACAAGGACTGCGGCCGGAACTGAAGTCTGCTGATACATGCGCTACACAACGGTTACTGAAGCTGCTCGTTCCCGAAAGTTTGTCTCAAACAGATGGGGAGCCGCACGGTTCGCACGGCCCCCCTGCGTCCAGGCGCCGCTGCAAAATCGGTGAGCAGTCCGCGATTGCCGCGCAATGCGTGTGCCCATTGACGCGCACACGCGATCAGCGGGGCAGACGAGCAGAATTAAGCTCAGATAAACAACGAATTAGCTGGAACAATGCTCGGCGCGGACTTTACCGAACCGTATGTTCCGCGGGTTAGTCACTACCTGCTATCGCTCGGCGCTCCGCGCGCTTTTGCAGCGATTGATTTGTCGATGTTGCCAAAAGAGTACTGACCAGTGAACCACCACCACATTTTCTTCGACCCCTCGAAGCGTCGCTCCCAGGTGCTGAGCGTTCTCGGCTGGACCTTCGCGGTCGTGAGCACGATCGTGCTCGGCCTCTTCGTCGCCAGCATCCTGTTCCTGACGAGCGACACCGTTCTCCCGCTCACGCCGCCGCACAAGCGCACCGCCATCGCGACGGCGAACGACATCGCACAGCGCCGCGAATTGCTGCCTGCCGCACGACGTCTCGCGGACGCGGCTCGCTATCAAGAGGCCAACGCCGCCTCACCCACCGCCACGATGCCGAAGGTAACCGGCAAGCAGCTCCTGGCAGCGCGTGGACGCACCGACAGCCGCCCGCTCGCCATCGGCTTCTACGTCACATGGGACGACAGCAGCTACGCCTCGCTCCAAGCCTCGATCTCGAAGCTCGATTGGGTGGTGCCGAGCTGGCTCGAGCTGCAGGGCCCCGACATGCTGCTCAAACCCGGCGTCGACGACCGCTCCGTCGCGCTGTTTGCCAAGCAGAAGACGCGGCCGAGCGTGCTGCCGATGCTTCAGAATGCGACCGACGGAAAGTGGGACGGCCCCGCGCTCGCGCGCGTGCTCGCCGACCCGCGAGTCCGCAAGGATCGCATCGACAGCCTCGTGAGCTTCGTGCAGGCGAACAATGCGCAGGGTCTCGTCGTCGACTTCGAGGAAGTCCCCAAGGACGCCCACAAAGACTACCTCACGTTTCTGCGTGAGCTGCGCGCGGCGTTCGCACCCCATGGCTGGCTGACTGCCATTGCGGCACCCTTCGACGATCCCGAGTGGGCGTACCGCAGCTACGCCGCCGCCGCCGACTATCAGATCCTGATGGCCTACGACGAGCACTTCGAGGAAGGCACGCCTGGACCGATCGCCTCCCAGCCCTGGTTCGTCGACAAGCTGACCCGGCGCATGCGCGAACTCGACCCGGCCAAGACGATCATCGCCCTCGGCAACTACGCCTACGATTGGGCGGACGACAAGCCCGCGGTCGACATGACCTTCCAGTCCGCCATGCTGGCTTCGAAGGAATCCGAGGCGCAGATCGCCTTCGACCCGCAGAGCATGAATCCGCACTTCGAATACAAGGAGGATGACGGCTCGACACATCGCGTGTGGTTCCTCGATGCGGTCACGGCGCAGAACCAGATGCGCGCCGCCGACGTCTTCCGCCCCAAGGGTTACGCGCTCTGGCGTCTTGGATCCGAGGACCCGTCCATCTGGTCGCTCTTTGGCCGCTCCTACAACGCGCCCGTCCCCGACACGCTGACCAAGATCGTCCCAGGCAGCGACGTCGATTTCGAAGGCGACGGCGAGATCCTGAATATCGTGTCCGAGCCGACCGACGGCGCTCGTACGTTCGAGACCGATCAAAGCGGCCGCCTCATCACCTCTGAAACCTTCACCACGATCCCCTCGTCTTACGTCATCCGCCGCTCCGGCTGGCAGCCGGGCAAGGTGGCGCTGACCTTCGACGACGGCCCCAGTCCCGACTGGACGCCGAAAATTCTTGACGTCCTCAAGCAGAAGGACGTGAAGGCGACGTTCTTCATCATTGGCGAGAACGGCGAAGCCAATCCGCGCCTCGTGCAGCGGCTGCTCGCTGAAGGCCACGAGATCGGCAATCACACCTTCACCCATCCCAATATCGCGCAGATTTCGAGCGAGGCCGCGCGACTGGAGCTGAATGCAACGCAGCGGCTCGTTCAGGCGCTGACCGGCCGCTCGATCCGGCTGTTCCGGCCGCCGTACTTCGGCGACGCCGAGGCTTCGACCCCGCAGGAGATGGTCGCGGTGAAGCTCGCCCAGTCGCTCGGGTATGCGACGGTCGGCTTGCGCGTCGATCCAGACGACTGGAAGGGACCCAAAGCCGACCTCATCGTCAGTCGCATCATGCACCGCATGGCCGACACCAACCCCGAGTCGCGCGGCCAGGTCATCCTCCTGCACGACGCGGGCGGCGATCGCTCGCAGACGCTTGCCGCGCTCCCGCGCATTATCGACGGCCTGCGCGCCAAGGGCCTGGAGATCGTGCCCATCTCGCAGCTGGCAGGCTGGACCTACGACCAGGTCATGCCGCCGGTGCCGCCCGAGGACCGCTCCATGCTCGTGAACTGGTACGTGTTCCTGACCGCGAGCTGGGTGCAGGCCACGATGCACATTCTGTTCCTGCTCGCCATCGGGCTCGGCCTGGCACGCCTCGTTGCACTGTGCGGTCTCGCGATCTGGAGCCGCTTCAGGGCCGTTGCGCCCCCGCCCATCGTCGACGCCGAGAGCGAGCTGGTTTCCGTCCTGATACCCGCCTTCAACGAGGCCAAGGTGATCGCCGCCTCTGTCTGGCGCATCCTGGACAGCCGCGACGCCAAGCTCGAGGTCATCGTCATCGACGACGGATCGACCGACGGCACCAGCGACATCGTGCGCGAGAACTTCGCCGACAATCCGCGCGTCACGCTGCTCACGCTGCCGAACGGCGGCAAGGCGAGGGCGATCAATGCCGGCCTGGCGCTGGCGCACGGCGACGTCGTCGTAGCCCTCGATGCCGACACGCATTTCGAGCCCGACACCATCGCCCGCCTTGCCCGCTGGTTCGTCGACGACAAGATCGGCGCCGTGGCCGGCAACGCCAAGGTCGGCAACCGCATCAACCTCATCACGCGCTGGCAGGCACTGGAATACATCACGGCGCAGAACCTGGAGCGTCGCGCCCTTGCCGCGCTCGACTGCATCACCGTCGTCCCCGGTGCCGTCGGTGCATGGCGCCGATCGGCGCTGATCGAGCTAGGCGGCTTCCCCACCGACACGCTCGCCGAGGATCAGGATCTCACCATTGCTATCCAGAAGGCTGGATACCGCGTCGTGTTCGACGCCGATGCCGTGGCCTGGACCGAGGCACCCGATACTGTCAGGGGCCTCGCCAAGCAGCGCTTCCGGTGGTCGTTCGGCACGCTGCAATGCCTGTGGAAGCACTCCGACGTGACGTTGCGCCCGCGCTATGGCTCGCTCGGTCTCGTCGCGCTGCCGCAGGCATGGCTGTTCCAGATCGTGCTCGGTCTCATCTCGCCCTTCGTCGACCTGATGCTGATTCTCCAGCTCGTTGCCGTGACGACGGATTACATGCAGCACGGCGACCAGTTCGACCCCACCAGCTTTAAGCTGGCGCTGTTCTATTACGCGCTCTTTATCTTGGTCGACCTGGCGACCGCCGTCGTCGCCTTCATGTTCGAGAAGCGCGAGGACTGGAGGCTGCTGTGGTGGCTCGTGCTGCAGCGCTTCGGCTATCGCCAGCTCTTGTACTACGTGCTCGCGAAGTCGGTGAGCAACGCCGCCAAGGGCCACTTCGTCGGCTGGGGCAAGCTGGACCGCAAGGCCACCGTCAGCCTCGAAGGCGCCAAGCCCCAGTAAGGCCTGGCGTCAAATGGCTACAGCACCGTCGCCTGGATGTCGGCGTTCGCCACCTCGATCGGCGGCACGAGGTTGGGATTGTCGTCCAGCAGCTTGTGCAGGGCATCGACGCGGCGCGCCGAAGCGCGCCACACGTGCCGCGTCTCCTCGTTGGTCGAATTCTCCAGCACCGATTTGCGCACGTCGAGAAATGCCCCGAGGAACTCCGACTCCGACGTGCTTGCGACGTCGCCGTTCTCTTCCAGCGTGCGCTTGAGGATGCTCGGCAGCGAGTCGGCATCGGTGCTCGCGCCATGCTGCAGCAACGTGTCGTAGAAGATTGCCATGCCGATGGGTGAAGTGACGCCGACGGCAGCAGCCGACGCGATCGCCGGCGCGAAATAAAGAACGTCCGCTTCTTCGTCACACGCCTTGCCGAGAAACTCCGACGCCTTGATCTCCTTGCGCCAGGCATGCGCGAAGCCGTCCAGGTCCTGTTCGGTCCACTTGTTCGGCGGCAGCTCCGGCAGGAAGCGCTGCAGCGGCGTGTCCGGCACGTGCGCCATGTAGCGTTGGATGACCTGCGTCACCTCGCTGTTGTAAGTGCAGAACCCGTA
>CALRVN010000216.1:0-6915 GCA_943371625.1 Hyphomicrobium sp. CS1GBMeth3 | reverse complement strand
TTCATTCTCGATCCCAAGGGCCTTATGTATAACCTGACGCTGGAAGGCACGAAGATCAGCCGCATCAACCCGCGCTGAGGAGGCCGCCATGGCCGACGGATGCACGCACGTCGATCAGATCCACGATGTGCGGCCGAACACCGACGGCTGCGAGGAATGCCTCAAGATGGGCTCCGACTGGGTGCACCTTCGGTTGTGCCTCACCTGCGGGCACGTCGGATGCTGCGATTCCTCCCGCAACAAGCACGCGACGAAGCACTACCACCGGAGCAAACATCCGATCGTGCAATCGATCGAGCCGGGCGAGGACTGGAAGTGGTGCTATATTGACGAGGTCGTCGTCCCTTAAGCGGCGAGAAGCGCTGTTCGGGGAACCGTCAATCAGGAGTACCTGTTTTATCGTTGGACTGAACAGTCCCGATTCGTTTCCCCGCACGACCAGCCAATGTGGAGGAAGCCATGCGCAAATTTCTAATCTCAACGATCGTAACTGCATCCGCCCTGCTCGGCGCCTCGGCAGCCCAGGCCGACAAGTCCTGGTGCACCGACGCTCACATGCAAAAGATGGACGAGATGGTGGCGAAGATGACCGACGCCAGCATGAAGCAATCCGCCGCCGAGCACCTCGACCAATCGAAGGCGGCGATGAAGAGTGGCAACACGGATGGTTGCATCGCCCAGATGGAACTCGCTCACAAGGCGATGGGCATGTGAGCCGCGCTCTGATCTGAACGGTGAACACGAGTGCGCTGATAGCGGAATTTGCTTGCAGACGAGCCACGTTCCCCTGCTATCGCGTGCTCGATCCAGAAACTGATTGCGGCGTGACCGAGCGGGTATAACCCTCGGAATACAAAGAGATGCTGATTCGCCGGCGGTCGACTGATGGACTTAGACATCGAAGTCCATGTAACTCCCATGCTCCTGCTGGCACCGCCGCGGAGAGAACCTGAGCCTTCGCATCGGCTTCCCGACACTCTGCGTGACAACCTCGACGTGGTTTTCGTCGGCACCGCGGCCGGACGGCGGTCAGCCGAGGTCGGCATCTACTATGCGCACGGGGGCAACTATTTCTGGCCCACGCTGTGGCAGGTCGGGATGACGCCGCGCCGCTTCGCCCCGCAGGACTTCGCGAGGCTGCAACATCTCGGCATCGGATTCACTGATCTGTCGAAGTTCGGCTGCGGCATGGACCACGACGTTTCGATCACGCGCGAAGACCTTGCCGCCTTCACCGAGAAGATGCGCGCGCATACGCCGCGTGCCATCGCGTTCACGAGCAAGAAGGCGGCGAGCCTGTGGCTGCGCCGCCGGACCGATCGCATCCGCTATGGGCAGCAGAAGCGGCGCCCCAGCGACATGAGCGAGGTGTTCGTGCTGCCGTCGCCCTCCTCTGCCGCGCGGCGGTACTGGAACATTGCGCCGTGGCACGAGCTGTCGGATTGGCTCAGGGCGACGCGACCCTGGCGGTATTAGCTCATTCGTTCTGACACGCCGAGCAGCGGCGCTCAGATAAGCCGCGTCTCGATCAGTTGTTGGAGGCGGATCGCCGGCTTGAGGCTCTCGAGGCCGCCGGCGGGCACGGGGTTCGTTTCCTTTTCGAGCGGCAGGATGCCTCGCGAGGTCCAGTATTCGCCGGGCGCTTCCGATGCGAGCGCAATGTCCTTGCTGTATCCGAGGAGAGCAAAGTCGTCGGCATATAGCTGCTGCACGAGTTCGACCGCGCGCGGGGTATAGTAGGACCGGACCTTTTCCTGCGCGCTGCGCGAGTGGGGCGCGAATGTCTCCAACTCAAAGCCGCCGATCATGCGCCGCAGGGCGCGCTGCAGCGACCCGATGTTCTCGAGATAGAAGATCGCGTCGTATCTGACATTAGGCAGACCGAGGTTCACTGCTTGTGGGCAGAAGTGGGAGTCCTGCGCGGTCTGATCGCCCTTCGTCAGCACTTCTAAGAATGCCTCGAAGCTCTCCGGTCTCTGGCCGCGCAGCTCGCGGTATTCGCTGATGTCGCCGCTCACGACCTTGTCGAGATAGGCGGAGAGGGCGCGGGCGTACGGATTGCGCGCGCACGAGATGACGAGACGCTCGTCGCCGCGCGTCAGATCGTTGACGCCTCGCCGCTTCAGGCAATCGTCGGCGACGTGGGGATCGGCGTGCAGCTCAAAGGCTTGGCGCCCTTCCCTTTGAAAGCGGGCAGCCTGCGCCTGCTTGAGGCTGTTCTTGACGGTGGAGCAACCGCACTTGGGATTGTTGACGTAGACGACGGGCAGTTGAGGTGGCCACCACATCTCGACATAACCGCGCACACCCAAGGCGAAGGCAAAGCAATCCCTGATCCACCGCCGCGTCCTGCGCATCGTCCCCGGCCCGCTTCGCCGTCGGAGCCAACCTCCTTCGGCTCAACGATAGGGATAGGGATTTCGGCTCCATCGCTAGTGGCGGATATTGTTCATCCACGGCATACATGGCGCCGGCGTATAAGCTTAGCAGTTGTGCTGATGTGGGCCCAATCTCGCGCGGAGGCGTTGGAGAGCCGGGAGAATAGCGCCTTGGCATTTAAGTGCAGCCAAGTTGGTCATGGAACCGAGATTAGGCCGGCCCTTTCCATAACTTAACTTTGCAGGCTGCGAAAATCATGGCAGCCTAGCTTCAGGTTCAACAGCGAAAGGAGGTGATCCGATGTCGAGTGGGATCTTGAGGACGGCGATGTCGCGGTCGCTCGGGTTCAGGCCGGATTTACCTCCGGTGCGTGCCTGACGCATCAGCGGCGCAGCGCAACAACCGCTGCCACCCGCCGCCGAAGTCTCACGGAGGCCGCCCCTTGGGCGGCCTCTTTGCTTTTTGGGGCGGGTTTACCTTTGACGGCGATGGTCGCCAAACTGTCGCTGAGCCTTGTCGCGGCAGAGGCCCTCACCTAGATGCTTAGACCATCATCTAACGGAGAACCGACATGCCGGAATCGAGCGCCGCTGACTTGGCCGTCAAAACCGATCTGTTCAGCCCGGTCGATCTCGGTCCCTATACTCTGTCCAACCGAGTGGTGATGGCGCCGCTGACCCGGTCGCGTGCCGACGACGCGGGCGTTCCCGGCGAGCTGCAGGCGACCTACTACGCCCAGCGCGCCTCGGCTGGCCTCATCGTTTCCGAGGCGACCAACATCAGCGCGCAGGGCAAAGGCTATATCCGCACGCCGGGCATCTGGACCAAAGACCAGGTCGAGGGCTGGAAGCTGTCCACCAAGTCAGTGCACGACAAGGGCGGGCGCATCTTCTTGCAGCTCTGGCATGTCGGCCGCATCTCGCATCCCGATCTGCAGCCGGGCGGCATTCTTCCCGTCGCGCCAAGCGCGGTGCGCGCCGAAAACGTGCAGGCCTATACCGCCGAAGGGTTCAAGCCGCTGGAGACGCCGCGCGCGCTCGAGACGTCGGAGATCGCAGGCATCGTTGCTGACTATGCGCACGCGGCCCAGTGCGCCAAGGATGCCGGCTTCGACGGCGTCGAGATCCACGCCGCCAACGGCTACCTGCTACAGCAGTTCCTTTCGGACAAGACCAACAAGCGCACCGATCAGTATGGCGGCTCGGTCGAGAACCGCACGCGTATCGTCGTCGAGGTCGTCGCCGCGGTGACCAAGGTGTGGGGCGGGGACCGCGTCGGCATCCGCCTGTCGCCGCTGACCAAGTTCGCCGACATCGGCGACAGCAATCCCGAGCCGCTGTACCTTTCGCTGATCGAGCAGATCAATCCGTACAACCTCGCCTACATCCACGTCGTCGAGGGCGATACACAGGGCGAGCGTCACCCGGCGGGCGGCTTCGATCTGCAGAAGCTGCGTCGCGCCTTCAACGGGCTCTACATCGGCAACAACAACTACACTCTGGAGCTTGCCGTCGAGGCGCGCGCCGAGAACCTCGCCGATCTCATCGCCTTCGGACGGCCGTTCATTTCGAACCCCGATCTCGTGGAGCGTCTGCGCCAAGGGGCTCCCCTGACGCCGCCCGACCAGAACACGTTCTATGCCGGCGAGGCGCACGGCTACACCGACTACCCCACACTGTAAGTCGCCGGCGGCAACGACTGGCCCAGAGCGGAGCGCACTGCTAGAGCAATTCCCGACCGCCAAGGCGCGGTTGGGGAAAGCTTTGATGCGGGGCCGGCCCGATGGCGGCTGACGTCCAGACTGTGGTTGTCGGGGGGGGCGTCGTGGGCCTGGCGATCGCGCGCGCGCTCGTCGCCGCCGGGCATGAAGTGTTGGTGCTCGAGCGGCACGGGCGCGTCGGGACCGAGACGAGCTCCCGTAATTCCGAAGTGATCCATGCCGGGCTGTACTACGCGCCGGGGAGCCTGCGTGCACGGCTGTGCGTTGCCGGGAAGGAGCAGCTCTACCGGTTCTGCGCCGAAAACGGCGTTGCGCATCAGCGTTGCGGCAAGCTTCTGGTCGCGACTACGCAGGGTGAGATCGGGAAGCTCGACGCGATCGCGGCGAACGCGCGCGCGAACGGGGTCGAAGATCTCGTGCAGCTCAGCGCTGCGGACGCGCGGACTCTAGAGCCTGAGCTGCATTGCGCCGCGGCGTACTTGTCTCCGTCGACGGGCATCATCGACAGCCATCGTCTAGTCCAGGCACTGGAAGGGCACATCGCCAGCGGCGGGGGCAATGTCGTGCTCAACACGGCCGTAAGCGCGATCTCGGCTGGCGACGAGGCCTTCACGATCGAGACGCGGAGCGGGAACGAGGAAGGGAGCCTCACGTGCCGGCATCTCGTGCTGGCGGGCGGGCTTGGCGCGACGTCACTCGGCAGGATGCTCGCTTACCCGGGTGAGTATAGCGCGCCGGTTACCTACCCCGCGCGTGGACACTATTTTGCGCTCGACCGGCGCGCGCCGTTCAGCCGTCTCGTCTATCCGGTCCCTGTCGGGGCGTGGCTCGGGGTTCATCTCACCCTCGATGTCGCCGGGCGCGCGCGCTTCGGGCCCGATATCGAGTGGCGTGACAGCACCGACTACGCGTTCGACGAGGATGAGGGCCGACGCGTTGCCCGCTTCGAGGCGGAGATTCGGCGCTATTGGCCGGGCCTGCCAGAAGTGGCGCTGCGTCCCGACACCGTCGGTGTCCGTCCGAAAATCTACCGCGACGGAGAGCAGGTTCCAGACTTCGCCATTCACGGCGCGCGCGAGCACGGTCTTGAGCGTCTCGTGGCGCTCTACGGGATCGAGAGTCCGGGGCTTACCGCTTCATTGGCCATCGGGGAGCACGTGGCGCAGGTCCTGCGCTCAGGCACCTGAGGGCGCTGCACTGTCATTTTGCTAAGGGCGAGCGGCCCATGCGGTATTCCTCGAGGTAAGCCCGCGCGAGGTTGACGGGGCCCATCTTCCACACCCCAACGAAACGGCCGGCGAGATAGCCGACCGGGTCGGCGCGCCAGTAGAACCGCTGCTTTTTCGACTTGGGTATCGAGGAGGCGAACCTGTTGGTCTGCCAGGCGGGGGCCGGGTAGAGACCGTACCCATCAAGGTGCATTTCCCAACCGTAGCGGATGTCGACGTCGACAGGCCTCAGGCGGGGGCGGGACGCGAGCAGCTTGCGGCATCCCGACGGGCTGATCACATAGCCGGCGGTCGTCTTCGGGAAGTGAAGGTAGCGAACCAAGTGTGTGTCGTCAGTCACCTGCGACAACCGGCAGTGAGGATGCTGCTTGGCACCAGATAGGGCGAGGATGTCCCACTCTGCGGGGAGGCGTTCGATGCCTGCCGCGACGACTTGGCGAAAGTCCGGAGCCAGATCGACGTCGTCCTCTAGCACGATGGCGTACGGCAGCCCGCGCTTCAGAACGGTCTCGGCAATGACTAGATGGCTGGCATAGCAGGCGATTTCATTCGGCAGCAGGCGCGCCGGCTGAGGAAAATTCACAGCGAGGTGGGCTGGAATTGCGCCCGCTTTGATGGCGTCAAAGCGCTCAAAGTCGGTCCCGATCTGGCCCTGCATGAAGGCGAGGCGATCGCGCGCGATTGCCAAGTTGATAACGAAAACCTGCATGACGGTAGGAATACCCAATGCTCGCCTAGGTTGCAAGATGAAGGTTCATCACAACCGGCAGGTGACCGCTAAAAGATATGGACTGCAGGTGCATCCGTCGACCCCTCCGCCTATCGCCGCTGTGGGCAAACTGCGAGTACCCCCACTAAACATGTGTCACTAAGTTACCCAAGAGTTTGTCAATCTGACAGGCAAGTGCGGTTGCCGAAAATTCCCGACCGCTGCGAGAACGTGCGTCGTGGTGGTCTTGTGATGTCTGATTGCGTGGCCTGCGAACTTGCGGGCGTCTGATTGCCCCAAACAGCAGCCCTCCCCGCCCTTGGTCGCGAGGCTGATGCCCTATTACATCACATCCAGATAAAGTGCTTCGGCACAAGCGGGGCGAGATGTCGAGGAGGGCCCACCCCGCAATCCGGGCGCGTCCGGGAGCGCCTCAAGTTCGGCGTGACTTGGCCACGCGGATCACGTGATCTGCGAGTTGGCCGTAGACCACATCCGCATGGTAATCGCGGACGAAGTGCTCGATGCGCTCCGACCGCTTGCGGGCAATCGTCGGATCTTTGAGTGCGTCCACGATTGCCGCTGCAAAATGGCTTGGCGAGCGATCTCGCACGACGCGTCCGGCGCCCGTTAGCTCGTAGAATTGCTCGGCTTCGCCTTGCAGCGTTGCGATCTGGTAAGCGCCGTAGGCCAGATATTCGAAGACCTTGTTGGGCAATCCTTGCGGCGCCGACGCGACGTAGGGGAGTAGGCCGACGTCGGCGCGACGCAAAACGCTCGCGATCTGCACCGTGTTGATCCAGCCCGGCAGCAATACGTTGGGGAGCCGAGCGAACTGGTGATGCAGCGGCTCCCACTGCTCGCCCTTCCCCGCAATG
>CALRVN010000215.1:0-7015 GCA_943371625.1 Hyphomicrobium sp. CS1GBMeth3 | reverse complement strand
TCGCGGGCCGTTCTAAGCGCCGCTATCTGATCGAAGCGCAAACACGCCCGGGTGATGAGCCCGGGCGTTGTTATTTCTAAAGTTCGCTGCGCTTATCGGCGATCGTCACCACGCCTGTCGTCGCCGCGGCCCTCGCCACGGCCATCCTTGTGGTCGCCGCCTTTACCCTTGGCGTCCCGTTGGCCGTCACCCCGACCCTCAGCGCGGGCGTCCCGTTGGTCGCCACCACGACCATCAGCGCGAGCGTCGCGTTGGTCTCCGCCTCGACCTTCAGCGCGACCGTCCCTGTGTTCGCCGCCTCGACCCTCAGCGCGACCGTCCCGATGGTCGCCGGCGCGGCCGTAGTTGCGACTATCCCTATGGTCTCCGCCTCTGCCCTCAGAGCGGCCATCCCTGCGGTCGCCGCCCCGGTCATCTCGGCGGCCGTCGCCTCTACCATCACCTCGGCCGTCGCGGCGGTCGTCGCGCCTGTCGTCCCGGCGACCATCATGTCGATCGTCCCGTCGGCCATCGCGCCGGTCGAAGTGTCCGTCACGACGGTCTGGACGGCGCCAGCCGCGATCCGGCGGCGGACGCATGCCGCGGGGTGCTTCGTAACCACGGCGCCACCAGCCCGGACTGCGCGGTCCCGGAGGAGGAGCATGCCAGCCACGGCGCGGCTGCCAGCTGTAACGGTACCAGCGGTCACGATCGCGGTACCAGGGGCGGCCGACGTAATAGCGATCCCAGTAGTCGCGGGTGCTGAATGTGATGAACGGGATGCTGAAATAAGCCGGCCCGTAATCCGGCAGCGCGACCATGTCGCCGCGATAGTCGAACGCGATATACTCGCTGAAGACCCAACCGCGATCCGGCCCCCAACGCACGTCGCACCAGGATTCATCGCGCAGACAACCTTCGACGTAGATCTCCTCGCCTTCCGGAACGACGCTGATGGCCGGGAAGTCGATGTCGGGCCCTGTCCGCATGTTGACCGTTGCCGTGGCATAGCCCGGTCCGGCCTGCGCAGCGGCGGCGCCAAGCGCCGTCAACATCGCCGCGGCCGTGAAAATCTTGCTCAATCTCATTCGCATTGATGCTCCTCAGAGTAGGCCCCCCACTTGTGAGCCAACCGTGGCAGGTTGATGACCGTTGACGGCCACAGTCAGGCCCGATGTTGCGCTCGCGGACATGAATGAGGCCTGTCAGCGGCGTAAACGCAGATTCAAGCTTCTCGGGTGCATGCGGCAGTCGCGGCGATTGAGAAGCGAGCCCGGCTGTCCTATTTCAGGGCCGGTAAGCGACCGCGTCGGGATGACCCATGTCAGCTAGCGTTGATAGGCGCTGCAAGTAATGCGCATCGGGGGACTAATCCGTTCGGGATTGCGAAGCGCTTCACGGCCGCTGCTGATCGCCCTTGCCTCGGCAATGGCAGTCTGCGTCGTAGGGCTGCTGACTTCTTCCGGTAACACCGCGAACCCGCCGCCCGCGACAGCCGAGGCCCTGGGCCGCGAGCTGTTCTTCGACGTCAATCTCTCCAAGAACCGCACCCAGGCCTGCGCCAGTTGTCACGCACCCGAGCAGGCCTTCTCCGATCCGCGCACCAATGCCGGCACCGGCGCCGCCGTATCGATGGGCGACGACGGCAAATCGGTCGGCGAGCGCAACACGCCGACCGCGGCGTATGCGAGCCTCGCCCCCGCCTTTCACCTCGACAAGAAGGGCGCGCCCGTCGGCGGCCTGTTCCTCGATGGACGCGCCAAGGATCTGGAGGAGCAGGCTGGCGGTCCGCCGCTCAATCCGATCGAGATGGCTATGCGCGACAAGGCCAGCGTCGTCACCCGCCTGAAGGAGAATGAGAGCTACGTAGCCGCCTTCGACGCGCTTTACGGCAAGGGCGTTCTCGACGACGCCGACAAGGGCTTCACCGCCATGACCCGCGCCATCGCCGCCTTCGAGCGCACGCCGGAGTTCGCGCCCTTCGACTCCAAGTACGACCGCTACCTGCGCGGCGAGGAAAAGCTCACCGACAAGGAGGAGCTCGGCCGCGTCCTCTTCTTCTCCAATCAGTTCACCAACTGCAGCCAGTGCCACCGCATCGATACCGTCGGCGCGTCGGACAAGGAGCCCTTCACCAACTTCGCGTTCCACAACATTGGCGTGCCGGCGAACGTCGCCGTGCATGCGGCCAACGGCAAACCGGCCGACCGCGGCCTCGCGCTTCATCCATCGCTCCAGGGCACGCCGCAGGAAGCCGCCATGGCCGGCAAGTTTAAGGTGCCGACCTTGCGCAACGTCGCCGTCACCGGCCCCTACATGCACAACGGCGTGTTCAAGGATCTGCGCACCGTCATCCTCTTCTACGACAAGTACAACAGCAAAGCTCCGCGCCGGCAGATCGACCCCGAGACCGGGAAGCCGTGGGCGCCGCCCGAGGTGCCCGACAACATCTCCATCAAGGAGCTCGAAATCGGGCCCGGCCTCGACGACCGCCGCGTCGACGCCCTCGTCGCCTTCCTCAAGACGCTGACCGACAAGCGCTACGAGCCCCTTCTGACCCGCTAGCACTGTCATCCCGGAAGTGGTGAGCGGGAGCGAGCCACTATCCGGGATCCAGCACGAGGAGCAGCGAAGCTTTCGATGGCACCTTGAGCGAATCGGACGTTGGATCCCGGGTCTCGTTCGCGTCCATGCAGAGCATGGCTTCGCCATGACGCTCACATCGCCCGGGATGACAGACAGACGGGCCATCCGCACTGCCCCCGAATCGCGCTACCCCAGGTGCAGGGGATCAGCAACACAGCGCCCGAGGGATGACCGCCACCGCCGCGCGCAAATTGAAGGACGACGCGGGCCACCTCGATCGCGCGCGCGCCGTGCTGGCCGACGTATTCGGCTACCGCGACTTTCGCTCGCACCAGGGCGACATCATCACGACGCTCATTGGCGGCGGCGACGTTCTGGCCCTCATGCCGACCGGCGGCGGTAAATCGCTGTGCTATCAAATTCCCTCGCTCGTCCGCCCCGGCCTCGGCGTCGTCGTCTCACCCCTCATCGCCCTGATGCAGGACCAGGTCGAGGCTCTGACCGCCGCCGGGGTAAAGGCGGCATTTCTCAATTCGACGCTGGACTATCGCGCCCAGACCGCGCTCGAGAACTGGATCACCTCCGGTGGTCTCGACATCCTCTATGTCTCGCCCGAGCGCCTGCTGCAGGACCGCACCCTTGCGCTCCTCGCGCGAACCGACATCGCCCTTTTCGCCATCGACGAGGCGCACTGCGTCTCGCAGTGGGGCCACGACTTCCGTCCCGAATACCGCCAGCTCAAGGTTCTTGCCGAGCGCTTCCCGTCCGTGCCACGCATCGCGCTCACCGCCACCGCCGACGAGCGCACCCGCGAGGAGATCGTCGCCGAGCTGCGCCTTGGCGGCGCCAAGCGCTTCGTCGCCTCCTTCGACCGGCCCAACATCCGCTACACCATCTCCGACTCCGGCGGCATGGGCGCGCGCGAGCGGCTCTGGCGCTTCATCGACGCCGAGCACACCGACGACGCCGGCATTGTCTATTGCCTGTCGCGCAAGTCGGTCGAGGAAACGGCGGCCTGGCTGGCCGGCAAGGGCCGCACCGCGCTCGCCTATCACGCGGGCCTCGACGCCGAGGTGCGCCGCAAGGTGCTCGAGCGCTTCCGTACCGACAGCGCCATCGTCGTCGTCGCGACCATCGCCTTCGGCATGGGCATCGACAAGCCGGACGTGCGCTTCGTCGCTCACCTCAACCTGCCCAAGTCCATCGAGGCCTACTATCAGGAGACAGGCCGCGCCGGCCGCGACGGCCTCCCCGCCAATGCCTGGCTCGCCTATGGCCTGCAGGACATCATCCAGCTGCGCCAGTGGATCGCCCAGAGCGAAGGCTCCGAAGCCCACAAGGCGGTGCAGCGCCAGAAGCTCGCGGCGCTCGTCGGTCTCGCCGAGCTGCCGAGCTGCCGCCGTCAGTCGCTGCTCGCCTATTTCGGCGAGCGCCTGTCCGAGCCGTGCGGCAACTGCGACAACTGCCTCATCCCGCCGCAGACCACCGACGGTACTGTGCTCGCGCAGAAGGCCCTCTCCGCCGCCTACCGCACCGGCCAGCGCTTCGGCGCCACCTATCTCATCGACGTGCTGCTCGGCCGCGAAAACGAGCGCATCGCCCGGGCCAATCACGACAGGCTCCCGGTGTACGGCATCGGCAAGGACACCGACGAGACGACGTGGAAGGGCGTCTTCCGCCAGCTCACCGCGGCTGGCCATCTCGCCGGCGACGACGAGGGCCACGGCACGCTGCTGCTCACCGACGCGGCGCGTCCCATCCTGCGCGGCGAGGAGAAATTCCTCATCCGCTTTGCGCCGAAAGAAACGCGCACCAAGCAGAAGAAGCCGGGAAAGAGCGGCGGCAAGAGCGCCATCACCATCGCCGACGCCGACCGCCCGCTGTTCGACGCGCTGCGCGAGGTGCGCCTGAAGCTCGCCGCCGACGCAAAGCTGCCGCCCTACATCATCTGCAACGACGTCACCCTCGCCGAGCTCGCCGCAACGCGCCCGAAGGACGAGGCGGCGCTGCACGGCATCACCGGTCTCGGCAACAGCAAGATCGCCCGCTACGGCGCCGCGCTATTGGCGGTGATCAACAAAGGCCAGGGGCGCGAGGCAACGCCGGCCAACGGACTGTCCTCGACCGTCAACCAGACACTCACTCTGCAACGCGCCGGCCACGACGTCGACACCATCGCCAAGCAGCGCAGGCTCGACGTCGATGTCGTCTACAGCCACTTCGCCGCCGCTATCGAGCGCGGCGTCATCGAGGCGCGCGACGTGCTCAGCCTCGACGAGGCCGAGATCGAAGAGGTGCTGGAAATATTCGACCGCCTCGGAACGCTCGAGAGCGGCAAGATCGGCCCCGCGCATGCAGCGCTCGACGGCCGCTACGACTATGGCGTCCTCAAGTGCCTTCTCGCCGAACTGAGCTAGTCTCTTGAAAGAAGCCGGCGCGAATACATTGGTGAGATGTTCCGACCCGCTTCTCCCTCCCCCTTGATGGGGGAGGGTTGGGGAGGGGGTGGTGCACCACCTTCGACATCGTGGACACCCCCCACCCTGGCCCTCCCCCGCAAGGGGGGACGGAACCAAGGAGATCGCATGCCGCGTGTCAGAATGGATGTAGCTCGCGAATCTAACGCCGTGACTTCGCCAGGTGCTTGCGAAACGCTTCCAGCGTCGTCTTGCTCACGTGATGCTCGATCCCCTCCGCGTCGGCGTCGGCCGTGTCCGCATCGATGCCGAGCGAGACGAGAAAGTCGCGTACCACGAGGTGCCTCTCCCGCGATGATGCCGCGAGCTTGCGCCCCTTGTCGGTGAGGAAGATCGCCCGGTAGGGCTCACTGGTAACGAACCCGTCGCGTTGCAGCCGCTGGATCGTGTTGTTCACCGTCGCTTTCGTCACGCCGAAACGTTCCGCGAGTTCGACCAGCCGCGCCTCGCCCTTTTCGTCCATCAGCGCGGCGATCAGTTCGACGTAGTCCTCGGCCGTCTCGCTCTGGTGCGCATCGCGCACGCGGCGGAAGCGCTCGGCATGTTCCGCCGGCGCCGGGATGGACGCAGTGCCAGTCTTTTTGCGGTTCGAATCCATGTTGCGTTTTTAGCTTACACCGGCGTTGACAGCAAAGTTAGCGACAACTAACTTAGCCCAGACTAACAAGGTTCGGCGCGGCTGATATCGTGCCGCCTGAGTGTTGCGGGGGAAGCGTGATGGCGAGAAGAATGATGATCGCGACGATCGCCGCGGGCGTTTGCACCGCCGGCATCACCGCGGCGTCCGCCGCCGACAAATCGCGCTACAACCTCTTCAATCCGACCCCGCGCAGCCAAATGCGCGAGATGACCACCGACCGCCCCGACATCACCGAGGTGCCGTTCACCGTCGACGCTGGCCACTTCCAGACCGAGAGCACGCTCTTCGGCTACATCCGCTCGCGCCCCGACGAGGACGGCGTCACGGCTAGCGCCTACGAGTTCGCCTACACCAACCTGCGCATCGGCCTCACCAACGACATCGAGCTCAGCCTCGTCTGGCAGCCCTACGGTGCAGTGAGCGTCGACGCGCCCGACCCCGAGCCGGACTTCAACCAATCGGGCGTCGGCAGCGTCGATATCCGCGCCAAGTTCAACCTCTGGGGCAACGACGACTTCGAGAAGGTCGGCTCGGCATTCGCCATCCTGCCGATCATCACCATCCCGACAGATGCCGATAGCGGCATCGGCGCCACCGACGTCGAAGGCGGCGTCGCATACTTTCTCGCCCTCGCACTGCCCGCCAACTTTGGCCTCGGCATCAACGCCGGCACGTACGCCATTGCCAACGAGGACGGCTCCGGCTACCACGCCGAATACATGGCCAGCGCGTCCGGCTCCTACGAATGGACCGACAAGTTCGCCACCTACGCCGAGGTCGTCGGCTTTTTCGGCCTCGACGATCCGCGCGGCGACATCGTCCTCGTCGGCGGCGGCTGGACCTACGCGCTCACCGATGACGTGCAGCTCGACGGCGGCATGAACTTCGGCCTCACGTCGGCGTCCGACCGCTACAACCCCTTCGTCGGCCTCTCCATGCGCTACTAGCGTAATCCTTCGGCAAGTTCGGTCGGACGCTACTCTCCTCTCTTCACCCTCCCCCCTTGCGGGGGAGGGCGGGGAGGGGGTGGTGCAATACCGTTGACGTCGCACGAGCACTTAACCTCTCCCAGGGGGAGAGGTCGGAAGCGATCGTCGATCGCGTCCGGGTGAGGGGATCCAGGGTGGACTACTTCAATACGGCGGCTTCTTCGCCGCCCGCTGCGCCTTCGCCGCCTCGGTCCACCACGCGAGGTCGTCGGCAAAGCGCGGGAATACCTCGCTCAGCGCCTTGCCGCCCTCTCCCGTCGGCGCACCGTTCGCATTCAGCGCCTCGCCAATCGGTCCCACCGTGATCGTGCTCGAGATGACGACCATCCCCATCTCCGACAGCG